>WAOW01000003.1 GCA_015521085.1 Candidatus Thermodiscus eudorianus | reverse complement strand
GTAGCCCGGGGCCAGAGGGTCCCCCGCCTTCGCTCCCCCCGCGCCCCCGCGAACGCCAACGTCCGAGGCCAGGTTGCTCCCTTCCGGGCCTGGCCAGGTTCCCTCGGCTCCGGCGGTAGCCTCCGCCCTCCAGCGGAGACTCCAGCCCCGTTGGCCCCGCGGGACGGGGTTCACTGGTCCAGCGGGCTCTGGCCCCGGCGAGGGACCCTCCCCCGGGGTTGCTGGCCCCGCTTTACGCCTTCGGCCACGGCTTATGCCGTGGGGGAGGCGGCGGCCCTCCCAGCCCTACCCGTGCGCCGGTAATAGTTATTCGGTGCGTGGGCCTTTTTATTGTGGTGGGATGAGGGCATGGAGGGCGGTGTGCTGGTTTGGCTGGGCCTGCTCCTGGTCTTCCTGGGCTTTATACTGATATTCGCTGGCCTGGTGTTCGAGGCTATAGGGTCTGGTGGCCGCGTTGAGGGGGGTGGGGTCGTTATAATCGGCCCTATACCCATAGTGTTCGGTACCAGTGGTAGGGCTGCCCTGCTCGCAGCCGTCCTGGGCGTTGTTTTAATGGTTCTAGCCATAGCCTTCTACCTCATCGGGAGAAGTGGTGGGTGATGCCGGCTAAGAGGCCTGTCGAGTCGAGGGACATCTACAGGCTTACCCTGGTCTCTAATCCTAGGGTCTCGCCCGACGGTGGGCGCGTTGTATTTGTTGCGTCGAGGGCTAGGGAGGACGAGTACCTCTCCGCCATCTGGGTGAGCGACGGCGAGAGGTCCAGGCCCCTCACGGGGGGTCCCCGGGATACTTGTCCTACGTGGAGCCCCGAGGCCGATATGGTGGCCTTCACCAGGAGGAGGAACGAGAAGGTATACAGGCTCATGATAGTGGGGGTCGAGGGCGGGGAGCCCTGGACCCTTGCACGGTTCAACCAGCCCCTCACCAGGCTCGAATGGAGCCCCACTGGGGACTTCATAGCTGTCGAGTCACGCATGGCTGAGGGGGCCTGGGCTAAGTACGAGGATAGGGATGTGTTGGAGATCGATAGGCTACCGCCATGGTTTAACGGTGTTGGATGGGTCTTCGACAGGCCCCGGGGCGTATACCTCGTATCCTACCCCTCGGGGGGAGTTACGAGGGTCTCGCCTGCGGGCATGGACTCGTGGCTTCCGGCCTGGAGCCCCCATGGACGCTATCTAGCCTATGTGAGGTATCCCAGCGAGCTTGAGCCCTATAGGGGAGAGGTGGTTTTGTATGATGTGGAGACGGGGCGCGAGAGGGTCCTAGTAGAGAACGTGGCTGTAAGCGGCCTCGCCTGGAGCCCGGACGGCGAGCTCCTGGCCCTGCGGGGGCACTTCTTCGAGAGGGGCTTGGTCACCCACCACAAGGTATACACTGTAAACGTGGAGACTGGGGACAGGGAGTGCGTAACCTGCCAGCTCGACTTGAACGCGCTCAACACCGTTAACAGCGATGTTAGGGGTCCCTCGTGCAACTCCAACATGGGTTGGGATGATAAGGGATGGCTCTACTTCCAGGTCCACGAGGCCGGGCGCATCCACATATACAGGTCGAGGCCCGGCGGTGAACCCCTCCTCTTCCTCGAAGCCGGGAATGGAGTTATCGACGAGTTCGACGTATCCCAGCAAGGAGACTCTGTGGCCTACACCTACATGACACCGGTCAAACCCAAGGAACTATACCTGTACAATGGCGAGTCCCCGGTTAGGGCCACCTACTTCAACGACTGGATCGAGAGGGAGCGGCTGCTAGCCGAGCCACAGCACCATATAGTAGAGTCGCCGAGCGGCGAGACTCTCGACCTATGGATACTGCCCCCCGTGGAGGACTCGGATTGCACTGGATGCATGCCATGGGTGCTCTACATCCATGGAGGCCCCAAGACGAGCTTTGGTATGGGCTTCATGTTCGAGTTCCACGTCTTAAGCGGTAGGGGCTTCGCGGTAGTGTATGGGAACCCCCATGGAAGCGACGGCTACTCTGAGGGCTTCGCCGACATAAGGGGCCGCTACGGCACTATCGACTACGAGGATATAATCCAATTCGCCAACGCTGCCCCCAGCCTCTACCAGGCCCTAGACCCTGGGAGGGCTGCTGTAGCTGGCGGTAGCTACGGTGGGTGGATGGTCAACTACATACTCACCAGGACCAGCCGGTTCAAGGCGGCGGTAACCATGAGGTCGTGCAGTAACTGGGCGAGCTTCTACGGGGCCAGCGATATAGGCTGGTATTTCGCCAGGGAGCACCTGGGAGGGACCCCCTGGGAGTCCCCGGAGGCCTACCTAGAGAAGAGCCCGCTCTTCCACCTCGACAGGGTGAAGACCCCTACGCTAGTAATCCACAGCCTAGAGGACTATAGGTGTCCCCTGGACCAAGCCCTCGCACTCTACACGGGGTTGAAGGTTCTCGGAGTAGAGGCTAAACTGGCGTTGTTTCCCCGGGAGAATCACGACCTCTCCAGGCAGGGAACCCCCCGTAGGAGGGTTAAGAGGCTCGACATGATAGTCGAGTGGCTGGAGGGCAAGCTGGGCTCCGGGGCTCGGACTCCGGGGCGGGGATAACTCCTCTAGTCCTGGTATCAGTCTTTCTGGGTTTATCATACCTTTTTAATAGCTGTGATTGCGGCACAGAGTTTCCTGGTAGGATAGGGTGACTGGGTATGGTTGAGCTTCACCAGACTAATGTGGTCTACGTTGGTAGGAAGGATGTCATGAACTATGTACTGGCAGCGATCAGACTGTTCAGCGACGGTGCTGAGGAGGTCGTGATAAGAGCCAGGGGCACCAACATATGCAAGGCCGTTGACGTGGCGGAGAACATAAGAAACCTCTTCATGAAGAACACCGAGGTTGCAGGCGTAAACATATACAGCGAGGAGCTGGAGGCGCAGGGAGGGAAGAAGAAGAGGGTGTCAGCAATAGAGATAAAGCTCAGGAAGAAGCGCGAGGAAGGCTCCTAGGCGCCCTCTCTAAAACCCCCGGGGTCTCTTCCTCTTCGGGAATCCATGGGAAGCGCCCCTGAGAACCCTTCAGCCGCCTGGACTGGAGTATATCTTCAGGGCGTTCTCCAGTTTCCCCGACTTGATTAGATTAGACAGTCTCTCGGGTATCTCCTTCTCAATGAGCCTCTCTCGGGCCTCCTTTGGAACGCCCTTGTACTTTTCCTCCAGCTCCCTCCTGATCTCGTCTATGAGCTGCCTTGCGAGGTAGGGTTTGAGATCCTTCTTATCGGGGCTCCATCCGACTCCTTCGACTAGGACCCCGCAGGGCACGTTGACACCTACCCTCTCGACCCTCTTATTCCTGACCTCGATGTTCTTGGCCCTCAGAACCCTGCCATTGGGCAGGACCAGGTAGTCTCCTATGGCTAGGTCTCCCTCGGCCACGGTCCCGGCTAGGATTGTCAAGCCCTTCACTAGGGGAGGCCTCCTCAGAATCTGGAAGACCTCTAGTGCTAGGAAGTAGCCCTTGAACTCGCCGAGCTCAACTCCCTCTCCGGTATCTCCACCCTTCCTCCTCTTCCTGAAGAACAAGGCGGCGCTCCCACTCTAGGATGTTACTGTCAAGTAAAATATGTTTTATAAGGAATTCCGGAATACTCTATAAAGCTCCAGCGCCGGAACCGGTTTTCCGCCTTGCCCTGGGCAGAAGGTTAGGGATTCAATGCGAACTCATATATGTTACCATTAGAGTATTATACTCTAACTGTATAATACAGTCTGGGGGACGCATTGCAACCTCATAGCTTCGTTGATAGAAGGTCTGAGCTGGAGCTATTAGAGGGGCTCTGGAGCAAAGGTAGGGGCCTAGGCATAGTCTATGGCCGGAGGAGGATTGGGAAGACCAGGCTCCTCCTAAAGTGGGTGGAGGAGAAGCCGCACGTCTACTATCAGGCTGGCTTCTACTCGCACGATATCAACCTCCAGGGGCTAGCGAGGGCTTTCGAGGAGTACCTGGGTATCGAGGGGCTCTCGAAGGTCAAGTTCTCCGGCCTCGACGTCCTCCTTGAGCATGTACTACGCATATGGAGGGGGAAGCTTGTAATCATCATTGATGAGATCACCTACTGGACCCGCTCATACCCAGGCGTTGTCTCAGAAGTCCAGAGGTTTATCGACCACGTGCTACCCGGGTTCCAGGCGGTCATCGTGCTCACTGGGAGTATCGTGGGTGTAGTTACTAGGGATCTAGTGGGCGGCGGATCGCCGTTATTCGGTAGGGCTAGTCTCCGGATCCGACTTGGCGAGCTCTCGCCCTGGTGCCTGCCATACTTCCTATCAAGATACGGAGGTAGCGGGCTCGTCGAGGCCTACTCGCTGGTGGGCGGAGTCCCATACTACCTTGTCGAGTGGCCGGACGAGCTCGAACCCCTCGACGCGTACCTACGCATGTTCGCCCCTGGAGGCACGCTTGAAGACGAGCCCCTCATGCTCCTGCGCGAGGAGGTTAGGAACCCCTCGCCCTACATATCGATAGTTAGGGCGATAGCTGAGGGTATGAGGACTATAGGCAGGATTAGCAACTACACAGGGCTCCCCCTCGGGCACGTGAGCAGGTATCTGTCGACGCTCATCCAACTAGGCCTCGTCGGCTACGAGCCCCTAGTGCCCAGGAGGAGGAAGGGGCGCCTGCTAGCGATCAACGACAGACTCCTGAAATCCTACTACACCCTCATAGAACCATACCGGCACATACTATCCACGAGGCCAGGTAAGATACCGGAGCCCTTAAGGACCAGGTATAGGGCGATCGTCGCTGACGGCTGGGAAAGGCTAGCTTCACACCACGCCCTCACACAGCTAGCCCCGCAACTAGGCATAGCTGTGTCGGAGGCCGGCAGGCTAGTCTTCAAGGGCGACGAAGTAGACTATGTAATCATTGATAGCGATAACCGTAGGGTTCTAGCGGTGGAAGCCAAGTGGAGTCCCCTCACCAAAAGAGAGATACAGGATATAACCAGGGAGACTAGGATCAAGGTCCACAGGCTGCTGCCAGGCTACAACGTGACAGTAGCACTGTACGCCCGCGAAGCCAGTGAGCCAAACCTGGACGACGCGATGATAATTACACCAGAGGACCTACCCTGGAAGAGAGACTGTAGGTAACCCTTGAACATGGGCTCCATCTAATAACTTTACGAGCAGTATAACCTTCTAGGGCGTTGGGATGCCGTGGGCGATCGTCACCGCGTCATCCAGAGGCATAGGATTCCACATCTCCAAGGCCCTAGCCGAGCTAGGCCTAAACCTGGTGCTGGGCTCCCGTAACATGGACAAGCTAGTCGAGGCGGCGTCAAGCATCTCCCGGGAGTACGGTGTCGAGGCCCTTCCTGTAAAGCTCGATATGAGGCGGCGGGAATCCGTGGAGGCCTTCATAAAGGAGGTCGACGGGATAGTCGACTCCCTAGAGGTCCTGGCAGTGAACTATGGCAACCCCTCCTGCGAGCCCTGCACGCTGAAGGAAGCCGAGTGGAGCGACTGGATTGAGGCTGCTAGCATGTACATAGCGGCGACGGCGGAGCTCCTCAAGTACGTAGCCTCTAGGTGGAGTGCGAGGGTGATCCTGGTATCCAGCTTCACGACCAGGACCTTCCACCGAGGCCTAATAGTAGCAGACACTATCCGGAAGGGGCTTGAGGTCCTGGTTAAGGCGGCAGCACTCGAATATCCCGGAAGACTATACCCAGTACTCCTCCTACTCGGCAGCTTCCCAACGCCGGGCGCCTGGGAGACCATAGAGGCCATATCCCGCGGGAAGGGTGTTGAACCGGGGGCCTACTGGAGGAGGGAGGTCGAGGGCCTCTCAGCCCTGAAGAGGGCCGGCAGGTTCGAAGAGCTGAGAGAGCTCGTGAAGTTCCTAGCCAGGGCTCCAGAATACCTCACGGGCTCAACGATACTATTCGATGGAGGGTCCCTCAAATGCTACTAGGAGGGAGGCCTATATCACCAGATACTCCCGCTCGATATGCCTCTCAATATAGGAGAGCCACTTAACCTTGAACATGCTCCCGTCGAAGAGCTCAACCTCATCCCACCCCAGCGCCACTCCTGCGGTCACACGCCCGATGGCGTCGGCCTTGAGTATACCAGAGCCGCTGGTGCCAGCGCTAATCACGAGGTCTGACCCGTTGTACTCGCACACGACTGGCTGCTTGTCGGGGCTTAGGTCATAGTGGCCTGCCCACATGGAGGTTGGCCTGGCGCCCTCGAACTGGGGGAAATATACTGTAACCAGGGGGTGGATCGTGTATATGTAGTAGCTCTCCTCGGCCACGGGATCCTCCTCTAGCTTGAAGGGCCTCCCCAGGTCATCACTATACCCGGCCCAGAAGCTACCCTCCTCGGGGGTCGGCCTCAGATAGGCCATGTTGGGTAGTATAGTCATAGGCGCTGCCCCATACTTGTTGAAGCCCTTGGCGTAGAGGACCTTCCTCTGCTCGCCCGTCTCCGCCTTTATGGCAAATATCTGCCTCTTCTTAGGCCTGGTGAAGCTGTCTACCCCGATGGGCTCCAGGAGGTAGGGTGTCCACGCGCCCGCCGCTACGATGACCTTCTTCCTAGCGGTGAACTCACGCCCGCTACTAGTCCTGACGCCGGACACCCTCTTATCCTGCCAGGGCAGGGGCTCTCCCTCGATTCCAATGGGCTTCCTAGGCTCCAATAGGAACTCCCTGACCTCCTCGTTGAAAGCGAACACAACCCCCATGCCCTTATTCTTCTCATAGTAGTAGTTCGCCAGCTTGTCGGGCATCAGGGTTCCGGCCCTCGGTATGAGTATACCAGCTATTATGTCCCTGGCGTCGAGTAGCTCGGCCTCCTCAGTGCCCTCGACGCTCGTCCTAACCCCAAGATTCTCCTCCAGGTACCCGGGCTCCAGGACCTTGTAGTCGAGGCCCATCTTATCGGCGTGTGCCAATCCCGGCTTGATCTCCTCCATTCTATGCTTGTCTGCCAGGAACAGGTATCCTACGAACCTCATATCTAGGCTGTAACCGGACTCTTGTACATGCTCGTAGAAAGCCACGCTACTACCCGCGAGGGCCATGTTCACCCTGGAGGTGAAGAAGACCCTGAAGGCGGCCGCACTCTTACTGGTGTCCCCGGCCGCCGGGCCCGGGGCCTTATCCACGACGAGTATCCGGGCCCCATTGTCCCACTGGGAGAGGTGGTATGCAGTTGCAAGCCCGATTATCCCGGAGCCCACTATTACATAATCAAACTCTGCCACAGCACAAACCCCTACCAGTCGCACGGGCACGCGTCCATGTATACTAGCTTGTCCTCGGGGATTGAATTATAGTCTTAAGCTATTAACCATATATGCACAACAACACCCTCAAGGAGGGGTGTAATGCCAAATGCAGGAGCAAGACATCGCTTATGACAGCCTCCGCTCACTAGCCAGGAGGCACAAGAGGATACTCGTGTATGGTGCTGGGGGCGGGGGAGACGCCCTTGGAGCAGTACACCTCTACATGAAGCTGAAAGACTATGGGGCGGAGCCCATAATAGGCTCTGTCGTATGGGAGCGGTTCCCAGTAGACCCATACCCAGGCCCCATACCATTGGAGACGCTCATCAACGCGGAGCCCATAGGGTGGAGCGCAGCCCTGGTGACGGGCGAGAGCGTAGCATTGAGGTATGGTTACGAGGTCAAGTTTCAGCTAGCTAGAGTAGCGGGGGCTCTCGGTGTGGAGGGTCTCTTCATAGATATAAGCAAGGGCGTGGTTGGCGTTGCAGAAGCCCTAAGGGCGGCCAGGGAGGCCTTGGAGGTGGAGGCTGTTATAGCCCTGGATACCGGGGGTGATATACTCGCCGTAGGCTGCGAGGATAACCTCTGGAGCCCCCTAGCCGACGCGGTAAGCCTAGCCGGCCTAGCCGAGGCCGGGCTGCCAGCTCTAGTAGCGGTTCATGGCCCCGGGGCCGACGGCGAGCTCTCGCAGGACCAGGTCCTACGCTATATCTCCCGCATAGCAGGAGAGGACGGGTTGATAGAAGTCTCTGGACTAAGTAAAATGGAGACAGAATACATATCAAGGATAATGGAAAACATCTACAGTGAATCCTCAAAGATTCCGGTCTATGCCTTCAAGGGGGAATACGGGGAGAAGGAAATCAGAGCTAAGACGAGGAGAGTCCACGTTAACCCGGTAACAGCGGCGACATTCATACTAGACGCTGGCAAGGTATTCCAATGGAGCGAGCAGGCTAAGGCAGTCTCCGGGACCCGGGGAATAGGACAGGCCAAGGAGAGGCTCAACGCCTACTGCATAGTAACGGAGCTCGACCTTGAGCTGGAGCTCTCTAGGCTCAAGGAGTCTCCCACTCCAAGAGCGCAGACGCTAGACGAGATCCGGAGGAGCCTCAGGCGTAGGCTTATGGCGAGGGGCTGTAAAGCCTTCAGCTGTAAAGCCTAGCTCCTCTGCGTGCTCCTGGCCTGGGCTATTGGTACAATCATCTCCTCTAACAGGTCGATCCTCTCGTTAAGGTAGTTGTAGTATTCTAGGGCCTCCTTGTTTCTACCCTCTAGCCTTAGGATAATCTTCCTTAGCTGCTTGATAGTCTCCTCAAGCATCTTAACCCTAGTCTCTAGGCTCGCTATATCGGCCTCCAGCTTCTTACTGGTCATGCCGCCTTCAAGCCCGTTCCTTATGTATAGCTTTATAAGGTCGGTCACCTGTATTCCCAGCTCGCCTGCTTTTTTCTTCAGCTCCTCGTATACCTTGGATGGGAGGGAGATGTGGACTGTTGGCAAGTGTCTTCCCCATGTAATAGTAAGACTGCAATAGGAGTATTAAAGTCTGTGCCTTCATTCCTAGGACTGTAGTCAAAAGATCGACAAGAATCTACTGCCAGGCGATACCTGGGTCTGGAATGCATTATATCTGGTAGTACCACATGTAAGTAATACCGGTGGGAGGATGAGAGTAGTCTCATTCAAAGTCGAGGAGGACTTGCTGGAGGTTCTAGAGGAGTACGCCAGGAGGAAGAGGATCAGCAAGAGCGAATTGATCAGGAGGGCTCTCCGCAACTTTATAAGCGAGACAGAGGAGAGGCCATACATCACCCGGCGAGTCCGAGTGTACTAGCTGTATGTCTTCTCTATACAACGAGACTCCTGGGCTCCTCGTCTCTGTGCTCTGGTGCTGTGGATGTGTCTTTTCTGTTAGTGGAAAAGACATGGCAAGGTGTGGCAGGAGAAAAGAAGGGTTATAAAAATTAAAAATGTTTGGTTTAAGCGATTAGCTCCTCGACAGGTATATTGGGCGGCTCCTCGTTCTTCTTCCAGGGATCAACGCCCTCAACAGGCTTTGCTTCTGGCGGTAGATCCTTCCTAGGCTTCTTCTCCTCCATTGGGCCAACCTTCTTGGAGATCCTCTCCTTCTTGTAGAGGCCAAGCCTATACTTTATCAGGGCAGACCGTAGCCTCTGTATAGCCGCGGCCGGGTCAACCATCTTCGGACAGACCGCGGAGCAGCTAGCTGCGTAGTGGCAGCTGAAGGGTCCCTCGTCGCCATCGATCATCTCAAGCCTCTCCTGCCAGGCCTCGTCCCTGGGATCGGCTACATACCTCCAGGCGTATGCTAGGGCCTGTGGCCCTAGGAACCTATCGGTGCTGGCCACTACAGGGCATGCGCTGTAACATAGCCCACAGGCTATACATAGGGTGTACTCGTATATGTTGTAGTGCTCTTCCGGTAGTACCTCGTATTCGTAGTCTCCCGTCTCCCTCTCCTCTACATCCTTCCTTATCAGGTAGGGCTTGACCTTCCTGTGCTTCTCGAAGAACTTGGTGAAGTCCGTCAGCAGGTCTCTTACCACGGGGTGGTTCTTCAACGGCTCCACTGTTATGACGGGGTTCGCTTCGGTCGCCACCTCTGCTATCTGCGTCTGGCACGCGAGCCTGGGCATGCCGTTAATGACCATTCCACAGCTGCCGCAGACCCCCATTCTACAGCTGTATCTCATAACTATGGTGTGGTCGATCTCCTCCTTTATCTTGAGGAGCGCGTCCAGCACAGTCATGCCCCTATAGGTCTCGACCGTGTAGTCCTGCCACCACTCCTTCCCAGACACTGGATCATATCTCTTGATCCTGAAGGTAACCTTCTTAGGGGGAGTCCTCGTAGCCGCCTTCGGGTCGAACGTCACATCACTCCACCTCCACAACCACTATGCTCCACCGGGCGGAGGGCTAATCCCGACGACAGTATACGTCGCGAGCCCGGCGAACACGATAAACAATATGACTATGACCGCCGTGATGAGCTTCTCATACTTGCCATCAGTCCACTCCAACAGCACATTCCTAAGCCCATTGAACCCGTGTAGCAGGACGGCGTACGCGAATATCAAGAGCAACACGCCATACGTGGTTATCTCGTGGTAGATCAGCTTGCTCCCAAGGGTCTCCCTGAAGGTCTCCACGCCCCTCAGCGCGGGGACCCTCACGACCAGGTGCCACGTGAGCAGGAATATCAAGAGTATAGCCGTGATGTACTGGAGCAACATCTTATTACTACCACTACCCATACCCATCACACCCCACTCACTTGACAAACAAGATGTATCCTGTAGCGGCCCAGAGTATCGGCCACAGTATAAACACCAGGTACAACAGCCTCCTCTGGCAAGCCTTCAAGCTAGGCGGAACGTACGGCGGCTTCGGCTTCTCAGGCCTCCCAATGCACACTCCCAGGAACTCGACGAGTAACAGCCTAATCCCGTTGAGCCCGTGGTACCATGCTATACCGGCGAAGAAGAAGAAGTAGAGCGTCACTGGAGTTATACCTTGAGCCTTGCTGACCTCCTCGATCCACGCCTCCCAACCCGTGTGGGCTGGCGTCCCGGTAACGTAGATGTGGGCCATTACTATGAGAGCCATGAGGACTCCGGTTATCCTGTGCAATACGAAGGCGAGTCTCTCAGGGTTGTTGACGATCCTGAGGACCCAGGGGTTTATACTAGCCACCCAGCCAGGCCTATTCTCCTTGCTCCTAACACCCATCAGGGACACCCCCTAGTACTTCCTCTCAACAGGCTTCCAAGTCGAGACGTCCACTGGCGTGTAGGCGAGCCTGACATCGTCCTCGCCACTCCTCAGGACTAGGGTGTGCTTGAGCCAGTTCTCGTCGTCCCTCTTCGGGTAGTCGAGCCTGTAGTGGGCTCCACGCGACTCGGTCCTCTCCAAGCCAGCCTTAACCGCTGCCAAGGCCACGTCCAGCAGGTTTATCGTTTCGAGCGCTGATTGCAGGTCTGTGTTGTAGACCGTCCCCTTGTCCTCTATGTAGGCTTCGTTCTTGAACTTCTTCCGGAGCTCTAGTATCTTGCTGAGCGCAGCCCTTATACCATCTCCAGTCCTGAAGACGTAGAAGTTCTCTCCCATGGCAGTCCTGAGCTCCCTCTTGATCTCATAACTCGGTACACCGCTCTCCCTCTTCAGGAGGCCCCATACGAAGTCCTCCTCCTGCTTATGCCTCTCTGGACTGACTGTCTTAGCCTCGGCGCCCTTCAACACGTACTCGGCCGCCAGTACTCCAGCTATCCTACCGCTGGTCAGGCACTCCGCGGTGCTATTGCTCCCGAGCCTGTTGGCGCCATGCACACTGGCAGCCGCTACTTCTCCGGCAGCGAATAGACCCTTGATCCACCTGCCCTCCTCGTCGAGGACCCGGTAGTACATGTCGGTGTGTATGCCGCCCATCGTGTAGTGGGCTACAGGCCTCACGGGTATCGGCTCTTCAACCGGGTCTATACCGGCGTATCTGATTGCGATTTCTCTGACGGCTGGGAGCCTCTCGTTTATCTTTTCCTCGCCTAGGTGCCTCAGGTCTAGCAGGACGTATCCTAGCCCGGATACCTCGTCTTTGAACCCCCTGCCCTCTAGGATCTCCTTCATCTCACACCTCGACACGATGTCTCTGGGGGCTAGCTCGCCCTTGGTGGGGGCGCAGTCGCTCCTTAGCATGAACCGCTCTCCCTTGTTGTTTAGGAGGTATCCTCCCTCGCCCCTGGCGCCCTCTGTTATCAGTATGCCGCTGGGTATGAGCCCGGTGGGGTGGAACTGGATGAACTCCGGGTCCTTTAGGGGGACTCCGGCCCTCAGTGCCATGGCGTAGCCGTCTCCCGTCACGGTGTGGGCGTAGGTTGTGAAGTTGTATAGCCTGCCGCCTCCTCCAGCCGCTATTATGGCTGCCTTGGCCTTGAAGTAGTATAGCTTCCCCTCCTTCCAGTTTATGGCGTAGAGTCCCTTGAAGATGCCGTCCTCGACTACGAAGTTGGTGCCGAACCACTCGTCGTACCTCTCCCATCCATCATACTCTAATAGCTTGTTGTATAGTGTCTGCATCTCGTAGAACCCGGTCTTGTCGGCCGCGAAGACTGTTCTCCTATGGGAGTGGCCACCGAAGGGCCTCTGCGCTATCCTCCCATCGGGCCTCCTGCTCCATGGTAGTCCCCAGTGGTCTAGCAGGCGTATCTCCTCGGGCATCAGCTTGACGAATAGCCATACGGCTTCCTGGTCTGCTAGGAAGTCGGAGCCCTTTACCGTGTCCCATGCGTGTAGGGCGTAGCTGTCTCCCTCCTCCGGGTATAGTACGGCGGCTGTTCCCCCCTCTGCACTCACGCTGTGGCTCCTCATCAACTGTATCTTGCTCACGAGCCCCACGTCGACCTTGTCTCCATATTTTCTCTTGATCTCGACGGCCGCTCTAAGCCCGGCGATGCCGGTTCCGAGAATCACCACGTCGTGTTCAATGGTCTCTACTACAGGCATCCTATGCACCCGTCCTCTATCACTGCCCTTACCCGGGCAATTCTATTCTACTCGGTCTATCAAAAAGTATACATGACAATATATAACTTAGACTCACCGACAAGCATTGTCTAGGCCCACCACAGGCTATTTTATCACAACCCTCCTCCGTTGTGGATCCTAGTGGTGCCTCTTCTTAACGCTCTCGACGTACTCCTCGGGGCCGAGCAGCTCCTCGTACTCCCCCTTATCCGTAGCCTCTATGACTACGATCCACCCCTTGCCGTAGGGGTCCTTGTTTATGAGCTCCGGCTCCTCGTATAGGTCCTCGTTAACCTCGACGATCCTGCCCGAGACTGGCGCGTAGACGTCGGCTGTGGCCTTCATAGACTCCAGGGTAGCGATGGCATCGCCCTTGCTCACCTCATCGCCGACCTCGGGTAGCTCGACCCCGACAATGTCGGTCAGCCTCTTCTGCGCGTAATCGGTTATGCCCACCCTAACCCTGCCGTCCTCAAGGAGAGCCCACTCGTCGGAGTCAGTGTACCTTCTGTCAGTCATTACCAGGAACTCGATGTTGCCAACCCTAGCCTTGAAGGGCTCCAAACCGCTCCACCGGCTCCAATAATGGCAAGCCTCCCGGGATATTAACTACAAGCCCTCCCCAGTATCTACGGCCGATATAAAACCCAGAGCCGGGACTCTAAACCCAGGAGGACTGGGCGGCATGGTGTTTGAGGATACCCTAGTGAAGAGGATACTTGAGAAGTACAGGGTCCTCTGGTCGCTGGACCACGCGATGAGCCTAATGGGGTGGGACTCCGAGACCTACATGCCGAGGGCAGGGGTCACGGAGAGATCCATGGCTAGGGCCGAGCTATCCGTGCTCAGGCAGAAGCTACTACTGGACCCGGAGTTCACCGGGCTAGTCGAGAAGGCCAAGGGCCTTGAGGGGCTAAACGACTACGAGGCCGGCGTGGTACGGGTGCTGGACCGCGAGATCACGATAATGAAGAAGCTCCCGCCAGAACACGTGTTCGAGTTCTCAAGGGTCACCCAGGAGGCTGTGGAGGCTTGGAGGGTGGCCCGTGAGAAGGACGACTTCAACATATTCAAGCCCTATCTTGAGAGGATCGTGGAGCTATCCAGGGAGAGGGCAGAGTACCTCGGGTACGAGGACCACCCCTACAACGCACTGCTAGACCTCTACGAGGAAGGGCTAAGGGTTAGGGACATGGACGCGATCTACGACGCCATAATACCCCACAGCAAGAAGGTTCTAGAGAAGGTGCAGGAGGAGGCATACTTCCCAAGCCACCACGAGCTAGAGGAGATACGCTATGAGAGGAGTCCCATGGAGAAGGTTAACCATGAGATACTAGATCTGCTAGGCTACCCCTGGAGCCGTGCCAGGATTGACGTCAGCCCGCACCCATTCACCGTAAGCATGGGTATACGCGACGTCAGGATAACCACGAGGTACGAGGGCATAGACTTCAAGAACACGATCTACAGCGTGGTACACGAGTTCGGCCACGCGCTCTACGAGCTGCAGATAGACGAGGCCCTGATGGCGACACCCCTAGCCTCGGGGGTCAGCATGGGGGTGCACGAGAGCCAGTCCAGGTTCTGGGAGAACATCATAGGCAGGAGCAGGCCCTTCATAGCCCACTTGAAGAAGATACTCGACAAGCACCTAGACTTCACGAGGAGCTACACCGAGGAGGAGATATACAGGTACGTCAACACGGTCCGGCCAAGCCTCATACGAGTAGAGGCGGACGAGGTCACATACAACTTCCACACATACCTACGATACCAGCTAGAGAAGCTACTCATAACCGGCGAGGTCAGGGTCGACGATCTACCAGAACTCTGGGCGTTGGAGATGGAGAGGCTACTAGGCGTAAAGCCGAAGACCCACAGGGAAGGGGTGCTACAGGACATACACTGGAGCCACGGAAGCATAGGATACTTCCCAACCTACACGCTGGGCAACGTGATCGCGGCCCAGGTAAGGGCGAAGGCCGACGAAGAGTTGAAGGGGCTAGCGATGCTAGTAGAGGAGGGCGAGTTCAACGTTATAAAAGAATACCTGCGTGAAAAGATACACAGGTGGGGCTCAACATACCCGCCTAGGGATCTGGTAGAGAAGGCTACCGGGGAACCCGTAAACCCCGAGCACTTCAACAACTATCTCACAGAGAAATTCCTCTCAAAGAAGATTTAACCACACAACCATAACCTACCAGCAAGGGCTCGACAATGACGCTACAAGACTACACAGCACTAGTGAAGACCCGCAGGAAGATAGCATACAGCATAACAGCACTCGTAGGATATATACTCAGCCCAGCCAGCTGGTGGAACGACCTGATAGTAAACATCCCACTAGCACTGCTAGCCGCTAGACTACTCCAACCACTAGGAGTTAAGCCCCACATAGCATTCGTAGCCGCATACTGGGCCACAAACATGCTCGGAATCACCTTGATGATCGTAGGGTCAAAGGGCCTCCTCTCATCCAAGACCTCCGGGAAAGACCTGGCGACGGGCATAGCCGCCTCGATACTCTACACGCTCATAGCCGCCTACATCCTAGCCCTCTAGACCCTCGCCATAATACGTGCCCCTATACAATACCTTAGCCGCTTCGACGAGCTTCACAAACACTATCTGCGCGAGCCTAGCATCCTTCTCCACAACAATTCCCCCATCATTGAATACTACTAGGAGGGCCTGTCCCTTACCCACATACCCCGGATCCCACACAGCACACGAGACTGTGGCGCCCATTCTAAGCAAGCTACTCCTAGGGAAGCAAAGCCCTATGGCATCTGGAGGGACCCTCACGATATCCCTAAAGCGCACCCTATAGGCTCCAGGCGCTAGAACCCAGCCCCTGGGAGTGGGCTTCACCTCCTCGCCATCGGGTATCTTCTTCTCCTCCCCGATAAACCCGGAACCCTTCAAGACCTCGATGGACTCGACTCTCAAGTCCACGCCAGCAGGTTGCACCTGCCGCTCATCGGCACTGGGCACGAATTCCCTCGCCAAGTCACCGGGGTAAGCCAGTTGATCACCACCCCTGGGTTGACTGCTTGAGAAAGCTAGACGATTAAAGTGGTTGGGGTGTATGCCTCCTAGAAACCACGGGGGATCCTATTCGCGGTGGTTGCTCTCAGACTCGGTCTCTGTTGAATTCGATTGCTCAGAGTCCTCCGGAGTAGTGCCCTGTCTAGAGGCGGGTTCCTTTGAATCCCGTTCTTGTTCGGCTTCTTCCTGGAATAGCTTCTCTCCCCTCTGTATATAGTATGATAGTGCTATTACTGCGGAGACAAGTCCTATCAGGGCGCCTATCGTGTATAGGAGTGCGGCGGCCAGATACGATAGTATGACTGACTTGATTATGAGGGGGTGTGCTATCCCGCTTAACTCGGCGTGGGATACCTTACTCCACGCAGTCCACAGGGGGTTTACTAGTACCGCGGAGTAGTAGAGTAGTATTGATAGTGCGAACATGGATCCCATCGCCGCCATTATAGCTGATATCCACAGGTTCCTCACGCCGAGGAATGGAGCTATCACGACTGCTATGGCTCCGAACACGAGGCCAATCAACACGTAGGGGTCCATGAATAGCACCATCTCGTTAAGGCGCCCTAGATCCCTCACGTCCTGTAGCTGGGCTGGAGGCTTTACAGCTCCTTGAAGCGCGCTGGTTACTCCTCCGCTGGTTGGCGTGGCTGACATTATCAGCATCACGACCGCTATTAGGAGTAGTATAGCCCCGCTGAAGTAGCGGGCAAAGCTGGTCCTAGCCTTGACGAGTACAGCCCCGGCGGTAAAGATTATAGCTGCCAGGAGGGCCGTTATAGTCGTTGATAGAGGTATCTGGTATTGCTCTTTTAGGTCTTGTGGGAGGCCGAGGTAGCCTAGCAAGACGGTTAGCAGGTACGCCGTGAGTAGGAGTCCCCAGGCTATCGCCCCGCTTCTAATAGTTGATCCAGGCGACCCGGTTAACCCGCGTATGCCGGCGTAGAGGATTGTCAAGGCTAGTATGGCTAGTAGGGCGGCTTGGATGAAGGGTGCTATGTAGAGTAGGTAGAGTGATAGGGGCGCCGCCGCTCCTAGGTTGTTTATGAGCGATTCTATGCCGAGCCCGGCTAGTGCCATTACTGTGTAGGCTATTAACAGGTATCCTATGGAGAGGAATATGCTTGCTATCAACGCGGATACGCCGAGCAGCGTCCTGATCATGCTTTTCTTGGCCTGTGGTTTCCCTTTTGGTTCACGTTTGTATTCGGGTATTATCGTCAAGTTTCTCACCATAACTGGTTCCTGTATTAGTATTGGTTTAAATGTGTGTAAGTCCGCGCGTTAATTTACTTTAATGTAGCTGGTATAGGACGGGGTATTACGGGGCTTGACGCCTTATGTAGTAATTATTATTTTTGGAGGTAAGGTTTTTAGCTAAATTTTTATATATTTCTTTTTGACTCTAGCAACTAAAGCGAAGACGGGTGAATGATTCATGTCTCGATCGAAGGTAAACGTTCTACTAGCCATACTGCTCATAGCACTAATGGCTGTACCCCCGCTCACGGCACTAGCATCGCCACTGCCAAACAACGCGCCATCGCCTAACTCGATCGACGACGCGGTGAACCAGATAATCTCAAAGTACAATGCAGCCGGCGCGAAGGAGCTAAAGAATGGAGCCACTATCAAGCTACCCAAGCCCGTGAACCTAATGCTGCCAAAGAAGGCTCCAGGAATAGAGCCGATCGCCTCGGTAGCGCTAAACTGGAACAAGCTATTCCTCTCGGAGGAGGTCCCCAAGATACCTGTGAAGCTCGGGGGCCAGATGAGAATTCCATTGATAACCGGTGACATAGTAATAGTGCACACTACTATCGACGGGAAGATAGACAGTGTCAGCATTGCAGGGCAAAACGGGAAGCCCGCCAACTACGTCTACTACCAGGCCATCATTGACGGCAGGCTATACCTATTCCCCAAGGGCGTCAACCTGAAGAAGCTCGACCCAGAGCTTTTCGACATATCATACCTGGCCAGCTACGGGTACACTATCGAGAACAAGCTGGACAGCATACCCGTGATAGTAAAGTACAACGATAACGTGAAGGACCTAGGACTCCTCGTCAGCAGCCTACAAGGCTTGAACGCAAAAGTGACCCACGAATTCGACAAGCTAGACCTGGTATCCGCTAGGGTGCCCCTCAACGAGGCCAGGGCCTTCCTAAAGTATGTCGTCAACAGTGACATGATCGAGAAGGTCTACCTAGACTACAAGGTCACAGCATCCCTACTGCAGAGCGTGCCAATGATAGGAGCACCACAGGTATGGTCCGAGGGATACAACGGCTCCGGGGTCAAGATAGCAATACTAGACACTGGTATAGACAAGACCCACCCAATGCTCCAGGGCAAGGTAGTCCTTGAGAAGAGTTTCGTTGAGTATCCAGACTGGGAAGTCAACGATACCATGGACTACTTCGGCCACGGAACCCACGTCGCATCGACAGCGGCAGGCAAGATCTGGTACGTTGACGTGCCAGTGGTGGGAGGTACAAGGGTCCTGATAAACCAGACCTTCGACACGCCAACATTCGATGCAATCCAGGTATTCCTAGACGACTACGAGGAGAACGACATAATATACTACGCCTACAACTTCACGCTAGTCCTAAGCTCCAACGGGAGCCTAGTCACGGTATCAGGGGAGTCGGACCAGGTAGTGGGATATCCGCTCAACGAGACCTACAGCTACGACCTCGACGGCGATAACGTAACAGACCTATTCGCCTCAGTGTACATATGGGCGTACTCAAGCGACGACGACACACTAGGAGCGATAGTCAAAGCACACGACGCCACCACAGGAAACTGGACAGTCCTCGTAGGCTACGACCATCTAGGCCCAGGCGTGGCCCCAGGAGCAAGCCTATGGAACCTGAAGGTCCTCAACAGCTACGGCTGGGGCTATACCTCATGGATCATAAACGCGATAATGTTCGCTGCCCTAGGACCAGATGGCACCCCTAACACCGGCGACGAGGCCAATGTAATCAGCATGAGCCTCGGCGCTGCGGTGCCAAGCGACGGCACAGACCCGCTAAGCTTAGCAGTAGACTACGCTTCAAGCCTTGGAGTGGTCTCGGCGATAGCCGCTGGCAACGCCGGGCCAGGCTATAGGACTGTAGAGATACCTGGAGCAGCCAAGACAGCCATAACCGTGGGAGCCGCTACAAAGGACTATAGAATGGCCTGGTTCAGTAGCCAGGGCCCGACTGTTGATATGAGGATTAAGCCCACTGTAGTAGCCCCTGGCGTTGATATTACTGCTGCACTACCCGGTAACAGCTATGCCTCATGGTCTGGTACTAGTATGGCTACGCCGCACGTCTCAGGGAGCGCGGCACTACTAATACAAGCCTACAAACAGAAATACAACATGACGCTAACACCACAACAAATCAAAGACTTGCTTGTGATGACTGCGATGCCGTTAGGCTACGATCCGCTCGTTGAGGGCGCTGGGCTCGTACAGGTCAATAAGGCGGCTGACGCCACGATACTGGTCGACCCTGCAATAGACAACTTCATGCTGAGCCTAAACGAGAGCCTAAACCTATCGCTCTCCATAGAGAACCTTGAGCCCGTCAACAAGACCGTGACAATCAACGGAATAATCTACGACTTCCTAACCAAGGCAGTGGTCTATAACTTCACCGGATCAGTAACTCTGGGAGCAGACGAGACGAAGCCTGTGCAGTTCACCATACCCTCAACAGCCTTCCCAGCAAAGGGATACTACATCGCAGAACTATACTTCGTCGACGGGCACTCCAACAAGATATACAAGGGGCTCTACTCGATATCAATACTAAACAAGCTACAAGTCAACCTCACATACGCAGACGGAACACCAGGCTCCTGGGAGACAGTGATAATATTCAAGAAGAGCTACTCGACGCTCACAGAGGCACAGCTATTCTCATTCATGGGTTACTCAGATGACAATGGAACCGTCTCGCTATACGTGAACGATGGAGAATACTTCATACTCTGGATAGTCGACCTCAGCGACGAGCCAACATACGTAGTCAAGGAGGTCAACGTGACAAGCGATACAAGCGTGGTCCTAAACTCCTCAGACACACAGCCACTAGTCTACGACGCAGGCATGGCCGCATCCTACTGGGAGGACTTCTACCTGCTAGGATGGAACGACCCATACTTCTCAGTAGTAGTCGGATTCATCAGATACCTCGGAGGAGCAACCGATAACCCAGTAGTATACGTGTCCCCGACAGAGCTCATGAGCCAGTGGAGAGCCAAGTTCGTGCCGGAAGGCTACGACGTAGCCAACTCAACGTACTTCTACGACATGGCAATCCTAATAAACAAGACCCAGACCCCAATGACCGTGACCCCCGACTACGACAACGCTGGCTACAGGATAACAGACTACGGAACAGATGGAAGCCCATACTGGGACTCCTATGTGGCACAGCACGTATTCCTACTGGATAGCTTCGCCCCGATATCGATATCGTACTTCCTCCCGATAGACGCCCCGATAAGGAGGATCGAGGTCTTCACGGGCAACAGCATAGTATCCGAGTTCTACATCGAATGGAGCAAGTTCATAGCGTTCGTAGACGACTTCGACAAGCTGATCGAGCCCGGAGACCTAGTCTACTGGGGCTACGGCCTGCTACCAATGCAGGCGCCTCACGTGATCGACTACTCGATGTACGGCCTGCCCGGAGTGATATACACGGATCTCGGCATGGACGCCCTGGGCAACCAGCTCTGGTTCGACTATGGCCACCTGACCGTGTGGTTCAACGGGACCGTGATATACGATAGCGATGTAGATGACTTCGACGTGTTCACCATACCGCAGACCAACGGGACACTAGAGATATCGGTATTCGACTACACGTACCTAGACCTCTCCACATACGTAGACAGCGACGTCGTATACAAGGTGGTGAACGGAGAGCTCTACGGTCTACACAGGTACCTAGTGCTATTCCAGCAGGACGTGCTTGGAGGAGAGATACTCTGTGACTCGACACTAAACATAACCGGTATAGTAATGGTCCTAGACACCAGCTTCTCCCCAGTAAACGCGTCATCGCTAGATGTGACGATAACAGACCACCTAGGGCAAGACGCAAACGTCTACCTAAGCCAGGTAGACACCGGCGTCTACATGTTCATAGCATACCTGCCGAGCTTCAACTCGATCGGGCCAGTAGACTTCACTGTGGAGGGAAGCCAGGGCCCGGTAGCCTACAGGGAGGAGACAGCCTATAGCGCGTTCAACGTCTCACTCCTAGCCGTCACAGTAGGACCGCCGGGATCCGGAGCCGACTACACGTCCCTAAGCGATGCAGTAGCCCAGGCATCGCCATACACTGTCATAATGGTCTTCCCAGGAGTCTACAACGACACTGGCGTAGTGATAGACAAGCCGCTGTGGATAACCGGTATAGACCCGGAGAACCCGCCTGTAATCAACACGACGAGCGCCTTCGTAGTAAGCAACACCAAGGACGTGATACTAGAGAACATGCAGATCGGCACGATAATGGGAGGAGATAGCGTGCCAATAGGTGTTGAAGCCGCCAACTCGACATCGCAGGCTACAGCCGCGATAGAAATAGTCAACACCACCGACGCCTACCTGGCGAACCTCACAGTCAACGCGGCACCGGTAGACGCGATAAGCGTATCCCAGAGCACAGTCTACATGGAGAACGTCACAGCGGGCAACGCCGCCAGCGGAGCAGGCCTACACGCAGTCGCCTCAGACGTATACGTATGGAACTCGATGTTCCACGACAGCTACTGGGGCATACTAGCCGCTGACTCAAGCATAACAGCCTACAACACCGCCGCAACCAACAACGCCGCAGAAGGAATAACACTCATAGGAGGCTCCACCATGAGCGCAGCCTATGTAACCGCAACCGGCAACGACGTCGGCATAGCCGTTAGGGGAAGCTCGCACGCAGACGTATACTACTTCTACGCCGCTGGTAACACCTACTTCGGCCTCCTAACAGCAGACTCAGGCACTCTATACGCCAAGTACGGCACAGTAGCGGGAAGCCTAACCGGTATAGGGCTATTCAACACAGACCCCTCGGCGACCAGCGTCATAGAGGACGTATCGGTGATGGACACTGGCGTATACGGAGTCTTCACAGCGCTAGAGTCAAGCCTACAGCTAACCAATGCAACCATAGAGAACGCTGGAAACGTCGCGATACTAGCCATTGAGAACTCCATGATGCAGCTGACCAACGTCATGGTGAACGGCACCAGCTGGATAGGGCTAGGAGCCTACGGCAACTCCAAGGTCAATGCCATGTACCTGGCAGTCTATAACACTCCATGGGAGGCAGTGCTTGCAGCCGAGAACTCAAGCGTAGCCATTGAATACTACCACGCCAAGAACATCGGCAGAGGCCTGGGACTAATAGGCAACGCCAAGGTAAGCCTCTCAGAGGCCTACATAGAGGAGCCGCTCTACGAGGGAATCATAGTAACAGCCCAGACCACGCTAGACGCGTACATGGTTAGGATAGAGGCGCCTGGAATAACAGGTATACACGGCTACGACAACGCCAACATAACGGCGTCCTATGTGACGATAGAGAACCCGGCGTGGGCTGGAGTAGCGCTATTCCAGTCCTCCACGGGCAGCTTCAACTACCTGCTAGTAGAGAACAGTACTGGCTCTGGAGTGATACTACTAGACAACGCTGTCGGCAGCTTCACCAACTCAACGATACTCTCAAGCACATGGGGCGTCTCAGTCTGGGGCAACTCCATAGCGTACCTAGACAGGGTGCTGATAGAGAACAGCACATGGGAGGGAATAGCAGCCTTCGAGAACACCCAGGTATACGCTGACTCCTCGACGCTATACCACAACAGGAGGGGAATAAGCGTATTCGGATACGCAACGGTATACTTCAACAACGGCTGGATCGAGGGCAACAGCGACTGGGGAGCCGGAGTCTGGGACTTCGGCTACATAGACGCCGGGTCCAACTACTGGGGAGACCCGAGCGGTCCATACGATCCAGTACTCAACCCATCCGGTAGCGGAGACGCGCTAGCCGGCAACACCAGCATGATCAACTACTCGCCATGGCTAACCTCACCGCCAAGCGGAGCGCCAACACCAATATAGCTTGAAAGGATAAACTCATACCATAACCCCCAATTAATTTTTAATTTTTATTTCCTTCCCTACGATTATCTAGGCATATCATCATCTAGACATACACAATGGGGGACCTCCTCCGAGTAAACGAATAAACCCGGAAGGCCCCGGTAAAAGGGGCGGAGACCCGGGATTGACTATGGAGAACGCTGAGAGGATCGAGGAACTAGCCAGCATACTCGGGAAGATAGGACTTCAAAAAATACTACTCATAGAGGAAACCGATCCCCAGCTCCACGCGGTCACGAGAGTAGCAGGAACCCACACGACAGGATGGGCAGCGGCCACAGCAGCGCTCACAGCCCTAGTATCATACAGGCTCACAATGAAGGGAGAAGAATGGTGGGACTGCTACGCCAGACACTTCACGGAGACGCCCATGGGCAAGACACCGGTAGACGCTGCAAACGCGGTGATAGGCTTCCTAGAGAAGTGCCCAGGCGCAGCGATACAAAGGGAAGCCAAGAAGAAGAGGGTGCAAAGGGTGGTCCAAGGGGCCGGGACCGAGCTGGAGATCCTGCTCAGAGACCCGCACCGCATACTAAAGAGCGGGGCATGGCTGACACAGGCACTAGCCAGAGCCCTGAAACAAAAGACCTGGAACAAGACCATAGCCTTCGCCGCCAAAATGGCCTACTACTCGGTCAGAGGGTCCCTCAAGGAGCCACACCCGGCCCCATGGGATGTTCCGATGCCCATAGACCTGAGGATATCATGCATAACATACACCAGCGGGCTACTAGAGGCGTCCAGCTACAAGAGGATACTCTCAAACCCCTACAAGGCGGTAGAGGCCTGGAACAAGGTAGCGGCCAGATCAGGGATACCGCCGTTAAACCTAGACAGCCTACTATGGCTCATAGGATGGATACCCCGTGCCTACAAGCCCGAGAAGGCCAGGAGGCTCATAGCCGAGAAGCTAGCCAGCCACCTAGGAGTCTATGCAGATCTAATCGCCGCTGCACTAACACGCAGGGAATGCAAGTGAGCCCTTAATGAATTACTACACCTAATATCCTCCAGATCCTCTATGGGGCCTGTGACGAGGAGCCATCCAACCCCGCCGAGCACGGCGATGATGACCACGCCCTTCACAGAGGCCCCTCTCAGGAAACCAGTTAAGAACCCGAGTCGTTCAACCACTATGGGCCTGGGGAGGGCTGGAGTTCCTGTGCACGAGATAAAGCTCGTGAGGCTATACGAGGTATGGATGCCCCTGAAGGCGGAGTTCCGCACAAGCTTCGGAGCCACGTCCCTAAGACCAGCGATCCTAGTCGAGGTCGTGGATGAAGAGGGCTTAAGCGGGTGGGGCGAGGTCGTAGCGGGGGAGGGACCCTGGTACTCCTACGAGACGGTGTGGACGGCGTGGCACGTGATAGTAGACTTCCTGTCCAAGATGCTGCCCGGCACAGCAGACCCAGGGGAGTTCTATGAGCGCGCCAAGAGGGTTAGAGGCCATAACATGGCTAAGGCCGGCATCGAGATGGCCCTATGGGATCTACGGGCTCGCCAGGAGGGGGTCCCCCTCTACAGGCTCATCGGCGGCGTCCGGGATCAGGTCAGCGTAGGGGTTAGCGTGGGCATCAAGGGTAGCGTCGAGGAGCTGCTAGCGGCTATATCCGGGTACCTCGAAGCCGGGTACGGGAGGGTCAAGATCAAGATAAAGCCGGGATGGGACGTTGGTGTAGTCGAGAGGGTGAGGAGGGAGTACCCCGATCTCCCCCTGCAGGTGGATGCGAACGCCGCCTACACCCTCCTAGACGCGCCGCATCTGAAGAAGCTAGACGACTACGATCTACTCATGATAGAACAACCCTTCCACTACGACGACCTGCTTGAGCACTCGGACTTCCAGAGGATGATCAAGACCCCGGTGTGCCTCGACGAGAGCATAAAATCCCGGCGGGAAGCCGTAGCTGCTCTACGCCTGGACTCCGCCAAGATAATAAACATCAAGCCGGGTAGGGTGGGGGGCATAATAGAGTCCCTCAAGATCCACGAGGTATGGAGTATGGAAGCCCACAGGCCTGTCTGGATAGGTGGAATGCTTGAGACCGGCGTAGGCCGGGGACACCTCGTGGCGCTAGCCACGTTGCCAGGCGTGCGCTACCCCTCGGACATAAGCGCTAGTAGCAGGTACTACGAGGAGGACATCGTGGACGAGCCCTGGGAGCTAGACGGGGACTCACAGATAAGGGTCCGCGAGAAGCCGGGCATAGGAGTAGACGTGGACCTAGAGAGGCTACAGAAGTATGTGAAGAGGACCACGACAATCAAGCCAGAAACAATAAGCAATGCAACCTCCTCCTAGACGCGCCTAGCCCTACCCACGGCGAGGAAAACGGTGAGGGACCCTCCCACCAGCAAGCCAGCCACGTTAAGAGACAAGACCCCAAGAGCCCCCAAAGCAAGCCGGGCATCCACGGGGAGAAGCCACCCCAGGGCCGCCGCCGGGGGCACGAGAGCCGCGGCTATAGCGACGCCGGCCAACGCCTCCGTCGTGTTGGACGAGACCGCAATTATAGAAGCTATCCCGAGCAATAGAGGCACGGCCAAATCCAGGCCCGTGGGCCTAGTCCTAGCCAAGAGCTCCCGGGTAACCGGGACCCCGAGCCCGGCCAGCTCCGAGACCATACTCGCAGCCAACGCGGCTACAAAGGCCACCGCCAGTAGAGTGGAGAGGGTTACCGCGCTGTCTAGAGCCCTCCTCCTGGGCCCGAGGACGAGGGACACGGAGAATGCATAGATGGGCCCAAGTATCGGCGAGATCAGCATGGCCCCTATTATCATGTATGGGTTATCGCTAACGAGGCCACCCAGCGCTATTAACGACGCCAGGAGCACCAGGAAGACCTGGCCTACGGAATAGTATGCCCTCTCGCCAGCCTCCTCCTGCAGGGCAGTTAATGGCCTGGCGATCAAGGCCCGTATAAAGGGTAGGAACCTCCTGCTCGTGACCCTGTACGGCCTGCCCAGGCCAGTCTCGACGTCCAACACCGTGACGAGATTCTCCCTCCTCCTGAGATCGAGCAGCCCCGCTATCCCATCGAGTATCCTGGCAAGCGCCTGCACGGGAGCGTAGAACGTGAACTTGCAGACACTCGATCCACCGGCAAGCGAGGCCTCCTCGCGATACCAGTAGATCCTCTCCTCGTCGAGGAACTCCTCCAGCTTCCCACACTCGTCCAGGGACGAGTAAACCTCGACCTTCTTCATCGACGTATTCAAAACTCATCATGCATAACACTACCGGGACGCCCCCGGGATAAAAGAGGTTACTCCCTAGCGATCCTCCTAGCCATATCAATCACCTTATCAAGCTCCGGGGCACCCCAGCTACACCTCCTACAGCAATCAACTACAGGGTTCCAGACACAGCCCCAGCGCAGGAAATCCCTCGCCTGGAGCAGGGCCAGCAGCGTGGTGCCGATCTTCGACTCAACGGTGAAACCAGCCATGTGGGGAGCCAGCACGAACCTGGGATCCCCCACGTAGCCAGTCCTATCGCTTCCACCCGGCACGGGCTCGACCGGGTGCACGTCTAGGACGAAGCCTAGATCGGGCCTCTCCCTAGCCACCCTCTCCACGGCCCCAGGCTCCTCGGTACCGCCTCTACCGACGTTGACGTAGACGGCGTTCATGGGGAGGCGCGTTAGGAGGCTGTAGGTTACGATGGCCCTTGTATCCCTTGTCAGGGGCAGGGAGTTTACTAGTATCTGGGAGTGTTCGAATAGCTCCTCTAGGGGGACCCTCCTGCCGCCGAGCGCGTCTAGGGCGGGCTTGGCTGTCCTCGAATAATAGAGTATCTTGCCCGCGCCAAGCGCCTTCAACTTGAGTGCAATGCTCTGCCCTATCCTCCCCGCACCGAGTAGGCCTAGGGAGCGTCCCCGTAGTAGGAAGCCGGAGAGGTGGGTTGGCCAGCCCTTGGTGGCCCATTGGGGGAAGTAGTTGTGCCTGGCGACTATCCTCTTGAGCGCGGCCAGTATACCTCCCACTGCGAACTCTGCGACCGCCTCGGTGATGATCTCCGGCTGGTTGGCCACGCAGACTCCCATGGACTCCGCGGCTTCTACGTCTATGTGGTCGTATCCGCTGCTCCTGGCTATGATTACCTGGAGGCATCCCTTGTCTTGTAGCATATCGCTGGTTACTGGGTCGAACCAGTCTATGTAGACTCTAGACCTCTTGGCGATCTCCCAGGCCCTAGCCCCGCTTAGAGGCTCCTCGGGAGCATAGATCCGATATCCCTGGAGGAGGCCCTTCATCTCCTCCCCTATCGGCCTATTAGTGAATACGTCGTATACACACTCCACGACACGATACCCTCCACGGAGTCCTGGCGTGCCCGGGGGATAATTACGGGTGGTATAGGCCCCTCCGGGCTGGACTCATATCCTGCTCGTGAACCTCTCGGTGAATGTTAGCCTGTTGATCTCGTTCGTGCCCTCATAGATCTGTACGAGTTTAGCGTCCCTGAGCAGCTTCTCTATACCCGTCTCACGCATATAGCCGATTCCACCGTATACTTGTATGGCCTCTAGTGCATTGTAGACTGCCGCGTCTGCCCCGGCTACCTTGGCCACGCTGGAGTCCTCGATGGGCGGTGGAAACTTCTCTTCCAGGAGCTTGGCCACGTTATACACCGTGTTCTCGGCCAGGTAGGCCCTCTCGATCATCCCGGCTATCTTCATCTTGACGGCCTGGTGCTCTATTATGGGCCTCCCGCCCTGCACCCTGGACTTGGCGTACACTATAGCCTCCTCCAGGGCCCTCTTAGCTATGCCGAGGCCTATCGCGCCCACAGGCGCCCGGCTATAGGATAGCGTTATCTCCGCTATCTCCCATCCCATGCCCGGAGGGCACAGCACCCTCTCGGGCGGCACGGACACGTCTTCGAACACCAGCTCGCCGGTGGGGCTACTCCTATGGCCCATCTTGTCGTAGACGGTTTCAACCTTGAATTCGCCCCTCTCCAGTATGAGGCATAGCATCGACTCGATGGGCCTACTCTTGTCGGCGACGGCGAACACTGTGACATAATCCGCTATGGGCCCATTGGATATGAAGACCTTCCTACCGCTAACCCTGTAGCCCCCGGAGGCATCGGGCACGGCGACGGTCACATACTCCGGCTTAGACCCCGGCTCGATCCTCTCGTAGTCGCTGCCAGCGGTTGGCTCTGTTATCGCGAACGCCCAGACCTGTGGGTCTCCGGCCTCGTCTGATTCCGCGAAGGGCTTAAGCCACCTCTTCCACGACTCGCCTCCGTCGAGCACGCCGGCGGTGAATACTGGTAGGAGGCCGAGCCACACAGCCCCTATGCTAGTTGCGGCTCCGGCATCGTAGTATGCTAGTATCTCTAGCACGTTGGAGCCCAGATAGGTTAGTGCTCCGGCCCCGCCTAGGTCCTCCGGGACTATTAGGCTCAGCATCCTGACCTCGCTTGAGGCCTTTATGATCCTCCTAGCCTCCTCTAGGACGTCCTCTTCCCTCATCCTGTCGAGTCTCAGCGCGTTGGGCTCGACGTGGGTGGTTGACCACTCGATTATGCTCTTCCTGTAGAGCCGGGTCTCGTGGTCGTGGGGGTAGAAGGTCTCCTCTAGGAGGGCTCCTCTAGCCATCAACCCTCTACACGCCTCCACAGTACCTTATCAACCGATAGTTCCATGTCGAAGAAGGCATAGAACCCATCTACAACGTCAACTATCTCCAACCCGTCAACGGGATCCTCAACCCCACCCACAAGCTCGACCCTAGAGGGGCCGGCCCAAGCCTTCAACACGCCGCCGCCCATGGACCTATGGAACCATACCCTGGCACGCCACGCAACCAAGTCCCTCACAGAGCCTCCCCCAGGAACCCCGGGCAACTCCCTGACATTCAAGAGGGGAGTACCATCCCTAGACAAGAGTGCCTCAAGGACATCGCCAGAAGCCGCATACTCGGGGGAGACCTCCACCCTAATCATCATGCCAGCCCTACGAGCCCAGCCAACTACGCTACGGCCACTCCACTCCAATCCGATATCAGCGTACTTCTTGGGGGCGCCAGCCACCTCCCTGCCAGCGGCGAGCGCGACATCACTGTCAACATAGATGTACGGTATAAGGAACCTGGGTTCTCCCCCCACGTAGACCTGGACGGCGATTAACGCCTCGTTATAGGGGCCTAGAGTCGACCTGGGATAGCGGGCAATCCACACGGCGCCCATAACCTGGTCTCCGAGGACCTCGACGCCCTCGGGCAGGAGCGGTTTAACGCTCTCAGCGTTGAAGGTTACAAGGGCTATGACGGCCTCGACATCCCAGTAGAGCCACGGGGCGGAAGGATACAGGGGTCTAGAACCCTCCTGGGGCAAGGCTATACACCATGAGAGATACGGCCTGGAGCAGGGATATATGTATAGTATCATCAACCACCCCCCGCGGGGGCTTAATTAGGAAGGACAACGCTCCATATTGAACTGGTGACCGGGTTTAGACTCGTCCAGGGAGTTTCCTGCGGCAAGCCACTACAAGGCGTATCTCAACACGGCCTCCATGGGACTCGCGTGGAGAGAGTCCATAGACGCCATGATCCAGGCCTCAAAACTCTACGCAGGCAACATATCCAAGGCGGAATCCGCCAAGTACAGCCTAATCGACTCTATCACCAAACGCTTCAGCGAGCTCTACGGTTTCGACCCAGCTAGCATAGGCGTCGGAGAGTCGACGACACACTGTATCTACAGGCTAGCCCTGTCGAGGCCAGATACGGATCTCATAGGCTTATCCTTCGAGGAGTTCCCGGGTATAGCCAGGGCCCTGGGGTCGGGCTGCCGCTTCAAAGGATGCAGGGTCAGGGTTTATGATGGAGGTACTGTGGAGGACTCGGTTAAAGCCGCTGTAGATGACGGCGCCCAGGTCGTCGTAGTCTCGGCAGTGACATGGGTCACCGGGTACAGGACAGACTTGGCCAGTATAATCAGCTACGCCGGGAAGAGGAATGCGCTAGTAGTGGTCGATGCTGTACAGCACTTCGGCGCTCTATCCTTGAGGGAGGGCGAGGAGTCGGCCCACGCCTACGCGGCTTCGGTGAAGAAGTGGCTGCTCACCCCGCACGCCGGGCTGGGCGTGTGCGTTGTCTCCAGGGAGATGATGGGGTTCGACCCGGTGTTCCACGGGCTAGGCAACCTGGCCATCTATGACTGGGACGAGTACTGGAACGACGCCAGTAAGGAGGCCATGCCGTTGCAGAGCCTGCGGGAAGATGGCCACCGTTATAGTGCTCCCACAGGGCTATCCGTGCCCGACCTGGCCGCCTTCGAGGCAACCCTAAGGCTCCTCTCCAGGATAGGAATAGCGGGTGTTGAGAGCTATATAACGGGGCTCAGGAATCTGTTGCTTGACCTCTTGAGGGATTACGGTATTGAGACGTTCCAGGACTACTACCCTGAGAGCCGTCACAGCGGCATAGTGTCCCTGAGGGTAGAGCCTAGCCTGGCTAGGAGGGTGGTTAGGGAGCTGGCCAGGGATGGTATCGCGGTGAGCGCTAGGGGTCAAGCCGGCTTGAGCGGGATACGCGTCTCGATCCACCTATACAATAGCGAGGGCGATGTCAGGCTCGTAGCCGAGAAGTTGAGGCGGTACATCAAAATGTGAGTGTTAGTCTTTGCCGGTTTCCACTATTAGCCGGGATACTAGCTTGAAGTATGTTGCGATCGAGCCTAGTACAGCTGTCAGATACCCTACAATCACTAGTATTGCACCGGTTGCCGCGGTTGCAAGCGACGAGGCATGGGTTTCAAACTGGTGGTTATCGAGTAATGAGGGGATAGGAGCGTTTCCACCGGTGACCATCACGATCCCGGCGACCATTAGGATGCCGCCAACCAGTAGCCATACCAGGGAGAGGACAGCGAACTTTAGAGCGTAGACGAAAGCCTTGCCCCAGGAGATCTCCTTCACGGCCGGGCACCACTTAAATTATTAATTTGATGGCTGTTTAAATAATGTTAGTGTCGATCGAGCTTGTTATGGAAGGGCGTGGTCGAACCCTCTAGGTCGAGCGTGTCTCGCCTGGAGGGGTTCGACTTATTAGCGTGGCGGACCCATAGATAGTAACGACGCCAGGCGTGTCGTGGTGTTGTTCCATTGCCGGGCGAGAAACTGACTACTCTTGAGGACGTTAAGAAGTGGCTCGTGGAGGGTGTCGACGAGCCGGAGACCTTCGTCGACCTGAGATGGCAGGTTATAGATGAGCGTGTCGAGGATGGCAAGCTCAAGATGCTGCGTGTGAGTCATCCAAAGGTCCCGGTGAACTTGCTTGTTCTGGACTTGGAGAACCCCGACTATAAGATCAAGACTCTCAGGATAGTTATAGAGACGGGCCTTGACACTATAGATCTGGGGCCTGAGGAGAAGCTGGCGCTCTACAGGCTCCTCCTAGACATCTCGAAGCTACCCCTGGCCAAATACTATATCTTCGGTGAGGGCCACGAGATAGCGATAGCGGTCGACTTGGACAAGAAAAGCCTGTCGAAGGCCGAGTTCGAGGAGGCACTGGCATCGCTGATACTGGGGTACACGTATCTAGTGTCGGTCCTCCCGGCTGGGCTGAAGAGGAAGATAATAGAGGAGTCCTTCGTATCGCTAGCAAACCTGGTGGCCGCTTGGTATAGGCAGGGTGTCACCCGTGAGAGGGCCTTGCAGAACCTCGTGGATGCGGGTATAGATCGCGAGGTGGCTGAGAAGATTATAGGCCTCGTCTATGGGTCCGAGGGGGGTAGAGAGCCCGGGTTAATTATATAGCTAGTAGAATTTTTATTTATTTTATTATCCCGGGACGTGGCTTTATATTAGGGCTACATGTACAGCACCTAGTCTATACGGGACCCACAGGGACCAAGGGAGACCACGAGAAGACAAGAAAGGTGTAGAGGCAAATGGCCAGCATCCAGATACTCGGCAGCGGCAGAGAGGTGGGCAGAGCCGCGATAGCCGTGAAGGCAGACGGGCGAATGCTCCTAATGGACTACGGCACGAACTTCGACGAGGAAGACAGGCCAGTCTTCCCGGCCCACGTCAGGCCCAGGGACCTCGAAGCACTAGTACTAACCCACAGCCACCTAGACCATATAGGGGCGGCCCCAAGCCTATACATATCAGTCTTCCCAGAGGTATACGCCACCCCCCTGACCTTCGACGTGTCAAAACTCCTACTCTACGATATGATAAAGCTCAACGGACCACACCTGCCATACGACGAGGCCAGCGTCGAGGACATGCTCAAGACCGGGAGATCCCTGAGGTACGGTGAGGAGGTAGAGAAGGGCCCCTTCGCCTTCAAGCTACTCTACAATGGCCACATACCCGGGAGTGCCGCCGTGTGGGTTGAGGTGGACGGGCACAAGATACTATACACTAGCGACATGAACACGATCATGACCAAGCTCATGAACCCAGCCGACCTAGCGGGCGTAGAAGCCGATACAGTCATCATAGAATCCACCTATGGCTCCACAACCCACCCGCCGCGCGAGGAGACCGAGAAGCTCTTCTACGAGTCGATCCTTGAGGTGGTAAAGAGGGGAGGAACGGTCCTAGTACCGTCGTTCAGCGTTTCAAGGGGCCAGGAGATAATGTGTCTGCTAGCCGAGAGGGACTTCGAGTACCCGGTGTGGGTTGACGGCATGATCAGGCAGGTCACCGAGCTATACCTGGCCCACGGGGAGTACGTGAGGGACCACAAGCTAATGGCGAAGGCCGCCTCAATGTTCAACATGGTCAGGGGATGGCAGGACAGGAGGAGGGCCTACAAGAAGCCCGGTGTGATAATAGCCAGCGCGGGCATGCTGAAGGGCGGGCCGAGCCTCTACTACCTGAAAAAGATGGCTGGCGACGACAGGAACGCGATATTCATGGTGAGCTATCAAGCCGACGGGACGCCGGGAAGGCAGATACTCGAAACAGGCACCTACGGCCCCGAGGAGATACCGGTAAAGGCCAGGGTACAGTGGTTCGACTTCTCAAGCCACACCGATAGGAACGGCATACTCAGGGTGCTAGAGGGCATACGGGGCCTAGAGAGGGTCATCCTAGTGCACGGGGACGAGGAGAACCAGAACGACCTACGACAAGCGATCGAAGATGTGCTGGACGTCGAGGTCCAGACCCCCAGTAACATGGAAGAGATAAGACTAGACTGAGAACCCAGGCTCTACTTGGCGGAGAATTAGAGAGGTTATCGAATTATACCTAGTGTGCGCGTCTACTCTTGTAGAGCAAGTACGTTAGTAGCGCTACGGTAGCTACAATGACGCCTAAAGCAGGCTCAGGCACGGGCACAGGAGATGGAGAGGGGCTGCTGACAGTTTCGCTGGTAGCCGCGATGAGGCCTGTACTCTCTCCCCCTGGAGTAGCTTCCACACCGAACCCGGAAACGGGTATCTTACCGGGCGTCCTGGCCTCGCCGATGCCCGTCCTACCTAGGTCCCTAGCCGTGATTTCCCGGCTTCCCTGGACGACATAGTCGGGTAGCTTTATGGAGTCGTCACTGTTATAGGCTTGGGGTTCAGCGAGAGGTGTGCCCTGGACTTGCACCTCGCTGGTTACGTCGTAATATGCCGTGTAGGCGTCATCGTCTCCAGCATAGCCCGTCCAATAAACGTTACCGCCACCATCGACTAGTACACCGTATGCGATTGTATTGTATAGGCCCCGTGTGTCGCCTGCTAGAATGGCCTTCTCCAGGACATGACTTGCATCCAGTAGGATGAGGAATGCGTTTCTGCGGGTTGTAGATAGGCTTGTGCCGTAGTTGTTGTAGGTATAGCCGCCCGCCACGACCTCTCCATTACTCCCGGCCGCTACATTCTCGAACACCTCGTCGCTACTAGTTGTAACATTCTTCCTCCACGTCATGGAGGGTGTATAGTCGAAGCCCGCGATCGAAGCCCCGACACTGGGATTCGTAGGGTCGGGTAGCTCGTCCGTGTAGGAGAAGGCCACCACTACCTCGCTGCTCGTTGCACTGATACCGACGTAGGAGAGGCTATAGCGGTTGGCATAGCCTTGGGAGTTGTATGCTACCGCCCCGCTACTGCTGAGGGGATCCCCGGAGGCCGGGTTTATCTTGACGACATAAATGTAGACGGGGTAATTCACGCCTCTATAGTACCAGATATCGGTGGCTGTCACGTAGAGATACCCGTCCTGGGCTACTACGCAGTCCCACCCGGTTAGGTTATAGCTGCCACTATAGGACTTGGCCCACCTGGGATTCCATAGTTGGTCGAAGGAGTAGATGACCATGTTATGCTGTATCGGGGTCATGGTCCTGTTAATTAGTTCCCCCACGAAGTAGACGTTTCCAGCTCCATCAGAGCAGGCCCCGTAAAACGCTATGTCCACATCCGCGCTGATGTTGAACCAGTAGTATATGTTACCCGTGGAGAGATCGGATACAGTGTAGTTCTTGGCTAGGCCAGCACAGTTGACGGAGTTACAAGTGTAGCCAACGACATATACTCTATTGTTGACAGTGTTAACCTCGGCGTCCCGGAAACTCACATTCGCCGAGGGAAGGTATAGACTATTCTCTGCTAACTTGTTTCCACTAGAGTCGTGCTTGAATACAACCCCTATATAAATGCCCCCAGTGGAGTAGAAGAAGCGTCCAACGCTAAACACGCTAGCCCCATACCCAGCCCCACCGTAAAGATAGTCGACCGTATACGCACCGTAGAGTTTCGGCCTATCGCTCCACCTATTCACGTAAGTAGTCGCTGCTAGAGTAGACACCGGGACTAGAACGAGCACCAGTAGGACGACTACAGCGGTAACCCCCTTAGACACGAGGGGCACACCAAGATAATATAATTCAAACTTAACCAGCTATATATTCTTTATTCACCAACCCAGATTTCCCCAATTATTTAATAAAATCAATCATATAAGTAATCCGAGCTAGAAGACGAGATACAGAGGTAAATACTGGCGCCGGGGGCGGGATTCGAACCCGCGCGCCCCTCCTCGGGGCAACGGGTCTCCCTTGAGGCGGCGGGAAACACCGCCACCGAACTCGAGCCCGCCGCCTTGGTCCGCTCGGCCACCCCGGCTTCCGTGTTTTAGTTGGTTCTTGTGCATGGAGGATATTAGGGTTTTACTTGTCCTGTTAGTTGTCTGTGGTGGTTGGCTGGTGGTTTCGAGGCAGTCGTTCGCTAGGGCTTTGCGCTTGTTGTTGGATCATGGTTTCCAGTTCACTGTCATCGGGGGTAGTGTTGTGGAGGTAGCCCTCGGCTCCAGGGACCTGGGCCCTGATATCGACTTGTTCGCGGAGGAGCCCAACGTGTTCTTAGAGGAGGAGTATTATGGGGTCGCGGAGGAGCTGGGTTGGGGTGTCGGGCAGACGTGGCTCGGCACCCCCGCCTTGATAGCCCGCTTGGAGGAGGAGTTCCCCGTGGAGTTCTATGATAACTTGTTCGACTTCAACGTGCCCGAGGAGATACTGCAGAGGAGCGTGAGGGTCAATATCGCGGGGGTTAGGGTTAAGATGGTCCTCGTTGAGGACCATATAGTGCTCAAAGCGAACGCTGGACGGTCGAGCGATATCGAGAGGCTCAAGGAGCTAGCCAGGCTAGCCAAGAAGGGGAAGCTAAAAGTCGACAAGGGCAAGCTCCTGGAGGCGGCGAGCCTATTCCCCGACGAGAAGGTCATACTGAGGAGGCTGCGCGACGCCGGCTTCCAGATCTAGCGGTGGACGCGTCTTGGCCTACCCGGACTGGACGCCGGTCAAGATAATAGCAACCCTGGGCCCGAGCTCCCGGGACCCCGAGACTGTCAGGGAGATGATTAGGGCGGGGGCCTGGGGGTTCAGGATAAACACGAGCCACGGAGACCCCAGGCTCTGGGAAGAGCTACTAGAAGCCGTCCTAGACGCCGAGGAGCGCCTAGGAGTTAAGACGGCTCTGATCATAGACTTGGAGGGCCCCAGGGTCAGGATAGCCCACGACGCCAGCCCGGTGGCCGTGGCGGAGGGAGACCGTGTAGTCCTGTGTAGCGGGGGCCGCGACTGCATACCGGTCACAGACCCCGCGGTCTTCAAGGTGTTAGAGGCTGGCGATGTGGTGATCCTCGGGGACGGGGTGCTCTGGTTCACTGTGGAGGAGGCTAGAGACGAGAGGGCCATACTCCTAGCCGGGGCTAGCGGGGTTGTAAAGCCCGGCATGGGGGTCGCTGTCAGGGGAAAGGATCTCCCCCTCCCCCCGGTCACAGGGCATGACGAGGAGGCTATACGGTTTATGAGTGATAAGCCCTTCAGCCACGTGATGATGAGCTATGTCCGGAGCGGTAGCAACATAAGGGTTCTAAGGTCCAAGCTACGGGAGCATGGAGTCGACGACGTGCAGGTCATTGCAAAGATAGAGTCGCCCGGGGGCGTGAGGAACGCGGAGGAGATAACGGGGGCGGCCGACGGGATAGTCATAGCCCGTGGAGACCTGGGCATGCACTACCCCCTGGAGGAGATGCCAATAGTGCAGGGCGACCTCGCCCTGACAGGCGTTGCCATGAAAAAGCCCGTGATAGTGGCGACCGAACTCCTGACCAGCATGGTTGAGAGGCCCACCCCGACCCGGAGCGAGATAACAGACATATTCCAAGCCGTCAAAGAGGGGGCGGACGCGCTACTACTAACCTCTGAGACCGCAATAGGCAAGCACCCTGTCGAGGCGGTGGAGTGGGCCAGGAAGGCGAGCCAGAGAGCCTACGAAAACACCCAGCCCCCCAGGCCGGCGAGCACCAGCAAGCCAGAGGCACTAGCCCTAGGCCTAGTGGAACTAGCCGAGAGCATAAACGCGCCCCTACTAGTCTACTCCATGGGCGGACGACTACCCAACCGCCTAGCCAGCTTCAAGCCCAAGACGCCGATATACGTGGGGGTCCCCGGTGAGAAGCTGGAGAGACGCCTCAGGATACGGTGGGGACTCGCCCCACTCCAGATACCAGCCGAGACCTATGCGGACGGAATGGAGAAGCTCTACAGCGAGCTATCCAGCACGCTCTCCGGGAGGACCTGCATACTGGCGGCCTGGAGCAGGGAGAGGGACGTGTTCGACATAAGGATCAAGAACCTCAGCTACTAGCCTCCACGATATACCAGCCTACCATCCTCCCTAGCCAGCACCCCCTTGGCGAGTAGCCTCTCGACGGCCAGGTCCCAGTAGAACCCCAGATCCCCGGGGTCGACGCCGTACCATTCCCTGAAGAGGCTTGCTAGCTCTTCCAGGGCCAGGCCCTGCTTGGCCCTCTCATCCTCCTTGAATATCCTCTCTATAAACTGCTGCACGTCCTCCAGCCTGGTCCAGGGGTACTGGAACCATGTCCACTCCTTGACCTCCAGGTAGTAGTAGTCGGGCTCGAACTTGGCGACGGGGCTGATCCATTGTAGAGCCGCTATCCTCAGGTCCCCGGGATTCCACTCCTTCTCGATGAAGTCCCTCGCGAGTAGGAGGGTCTCGCCGGTATCAACTATGTCATCGACTAGTAATACCTTCCCGCCCTCTAGGTCAACCTTATAGGGATACTTTAGGATGGCCCTCTCAGCTGCCTTGGCAGCCTCAACCCAGTGCTGGCTCTGCACGCTGAGCATGTTAGTTACATCGAGGAAATCCGCCAGTAGCCTGGCCGGGACATAGCCGCCGCGGGCCACGGCCACTATGACGTCCGGCCTATAACCGGAGGCCTCGATCTTGCCGGCGAGCCCTCTGCTCCACTCCACTATCTCGCTCCAGGACACCAGCTTGACGGGGACCCTCGCCAATCCGGTCTTCACCAGGATAGAGTCGGCCATCACGGCTTAAAAGTTAATGGAAGGCTCGTGGAAGCCCGGAGGGAGCCTATAGGCCAACACCAGCACCCTATCCCCGGGGCTATACTCGCCCTTCTCGGTTAGGGCCAGGCCATCGGCCATGGTCAAGGCGATGGTCGCGCTGCTGTGCTGCATCTTCCTCTCCAGGGGAGTCGCCGTGAGGGTCCCTCCCTCCCCGACTCCGAGCTTGACCTTGATGGGCCTCGGCCTCTTTATCGAGAGGGGCCTGGTCAGCTCGGCCCAGTAGAAGGGTATCGGCGGAGGGACCCTCAGGTTCGCCATGTAGGCTAGTAGGGGGTAGACGAGGCGTATGAAGCCGTGTAGCGCGCTCAGGGGGTAGCCCGAGAGGCCGATGACCGGCTTCCCGTCCACGACCACGGCGCTGGTAGGCCTGCCACCCTTCACGAACAACCCCCTGAACACGAGCTCCCCGCCGAGCGCCTCCGGGAGCCTATAGAATAGGTCGATCTCGCTGGGCCCCGTCCCGCCCGATATCAGGACGACGTCGACCCTGTCGAGGAGCCTCCCTATATACCATACGAGGGTCTCAAGGTTGTCTGGCAGCGTGACCAGGTCGACTACCTCGACCCAGCTTAGGTACTCGTTTATGAACCAGGCCAGGAGGTCCCCGGTGGTCGCGACCACGAGCCCCTTGAGGACTTTCCGGCGCGTCTCCTCGGGGTCAGAGGGCTTGAAGAGCTCGTTACCAGTCTCTATAATCGCGACGCGGAGGGGACGGTAGAAGAGCGCGGTCGTCACCCCCACGTCCAGCAGCGCCACCACGTCCATAGCCGTCAGGAGGGTCCCCTCCCTCAGAACTACATCCCCCTTCCTAACATAGACGCCTGGCGGGTCGACGTTAGCCCACTTCTCATACCTCTCCCCAACCCTTATCTTATCGCCCACCCTCTCAACATACTCCTCGGGCACGACGGCGTCGGCCCCATCGGGTAGGTAGGCGCCGGTGGTGACATATACCGCCTGGCCCCTCTCAACCCTCAAGCCCGTATCCGTGACACCGATAGGGGCCTCCCCGACGACCTCCAACTCTCCAGGTGTGTCAACACTCCTGACCGCGTAGCCGTCGTAGGCTGACTTGGGCTTTGGAGGGTGATCGTGGGGCATGACTACGTCTCTAGCCAACACGAGGCCCTGGCCCTCCCACACCGGCATCTGACTCCACTCGGATAGCCTACTGACCCTGCGCTTGAGGAGCTTGAGGGCCTCGGGTATAGGGGTCAACTCCTCTATATACCTGGCCATGCCCGGGTACACCGTTATCCCCTCATTACTGGCCCCAGCATAAATCCTCTAGTGGTATACACCTGCATGGGGGTTGCGTCGATAGTGGGGTGCATAGACCCCGTCAAGCTCTCTAGGAGGGTGGAGGCCGAGGTAACCAGGGAGACGGCTCGGGGACTAGCGAGGAGGTACTGGAGGTTTAGGAGCTCACGCCACTACGGAGGCAACAACGCAGGCGACGTGGTCGGTTGCAATCTTAGATGCGCCTTCTGCTGGGCCTGGAGATACGCCTTCAAGACCAAGGCCGGCTTCCTCCTGGATCCAATCGAGGCCGCCAGGAGACTGGTCGCGGCGGGCCCCTACAGGCTAGTCCGCCTGACGGGCGGAGAGCCGACCATAGGCTGGAGTCACACCAGGAGGGTTATAGAGCTGGCTACATCCAGGGGAAGGTTCTTCGTGTTGGAGACTAATGGTGTGCTGATAGGAGCCGGCCTCATAGAGGCCCGTGACCTGCCGAGGGGCAACGTCTTCATCCGTGTCTCCCTCAAGGCGCCCGACCCGGAGGTATTCGAGAGGGTCACCGGGGCCTGTAGGTGGGGCTTCGACCTACAGCTCAAGAGCCTTGAGAGGCTCCTGGAGTGGGGCTTTGTGCCGGGCAGGGACTTCAGGGCTAGCCTCGTCATGGGGCTCGTGGAGGCGTCCCGGTACCGGTACATTCTATCCAGGCTAGAGGCCATACACCCGAGGCTCGTGGAAGAGCTGGAGCCCGAGTACATAGTATTGTACCCACACGTCAAGGAGCTACTAGACAAGAGGGGGTTCAGGCCCTACCAGGCGGTCGAGCCCTAGCACCTGGAGACGTAGAGGGCCCCGGACCTGGTTGCCATCAGGTACAGGCGGCTCCGGGAGAAGCCCCCGGGATCCTCGAATACTATGGTGCACGGGAATCCTAGCATGCCGCTGAGGTCGACCAAGACCTCGCCTCCGGCGTGGCTTGCCCTGACGCAGTGCCCGCTCCTGGCTAGTAGCTCTCTAAGCCCGCAGGGGTCCCTCGCGAGGACTATGTCTATGTGGGTCTGCGATGCGCCCATGCAACCCTTCTCGTGGAGGTATGCCTCCGCCCTGTGGGTACCCGATGCACTGGTTACCAGGGCGTCTCTGATCCTGCGCTTGCACAACCCGGTCATACTCCCCCGACCAGGTCCATGAGCTTGCCATAGAACTGGTGCCACCAATCTAGTATGGCGTCGTAGTTGCCGACTAGGCTCTCCCAGCCGGGATAGCCAACCTCAGCCGCTATAGTCGCTACCAGGTCCATGGTCTTCCTGGATTCCCAGGGCTTCGGCTCTGCCCCGGCCCTCACCTGGTAGAGGGCTATGCGCCTGTACAGTTCACGCGAGCTCTCATACAGGTCTACATCGACGCCGATGACCTCGTGGTATAGGGCTTGGAGGACCTTCTCAGCCCACCTCCTATGGAACCTGCACAGGCCCGCGTTGTCAATGGAGAGCTCTGCTATGGCCCTGCTATAGCTGTGCACCGCGTAGTCCTCGGGGGAGGTGTAGGAGGGGCTGTAGTTGGTCCAGTACCTCCCCAGCAGGAACATGGGGGCCACCATGCCGGGGCTCCAGTAGTAGTTCGGCGTCATGTAGCCCGTCTCGCCGAAGGAGGCGTAGACTAGCAGGTCCCTGAACCTCCACCCGGAGCTACCGGTCCTCACCTCGTACACCTCGTCGAGTATCCTAGCGGCCTCCCTGGCACCCTCCAATGCAATGAGCGACGTCACCTCCCCCCGGCGCTCGACCAACCTCTCCAGCAGGCGTCTAGCGGCGACGGCGTTGACCTTGCTCGTGGCCGGATCTAGTGCCAGCGGGTCTAGCACGGGCCTCTCGTCCAGATCCATCTCCCCGGGCTTGATGAGGCCCTTTTCTATCGCGTCGTAGAGCCATGCTATCGTGTGGCCCGCCTCTATGGCGTCGAGACCCAGGTCGTCCACCAACTCGACTAGGCCCGCGGCGTCCTCCAGCGTTATGACTCCTATCATTGGCCCCATCCCATGAGCCGGCTCGTAGTCCAGCTTCACACTGTTCCAGATCTTCTTGCACACAACGCTGCAGGGCTCCCCGCAGGTCCTCCACGCCCTAGCCTTCTCAACCACAAAGACCTTCTCCTGGAAGGGACGCCAGAACCACCTCATAATCTTCTCGTGGAGCGCCAGCCTAACAGCGGGGGAATAGTATATGGTGTTGTAGGCTAGGGCCGGTATGAGCTCCCGGTAGTGCACATAGTTGACCCCGAACGTGCCTCCCGTATCCAGGGATGGATCATACCTGTACTTCCTAGTGGATTCCTCGACAACCCTATAATAGTTCCCGCCGAGGACCCTAGACACCGCGTCGACAACCCTGCTCCTGTCAAACCTGCTCCCCCCATCCACGCCACCGAATACGATGGCCACGACCCCGTGGGCCTGCGCCATCACATTGCCCCCACCACCCCTGCTAGCGCTGTCCACGACAGGCCCTGGAGCCCAGTCTGGCCCTGGTAGCCATGAGAATATCCCGGCGAACCTGGTGGTGTAAGCTCCGGGCCCCACCAGGATTATCCGGGGCCTGTACCTCCTCCTAACCCTCTCGTCTAGCACCTCCCTGGCTATGTAGCTGTGCAGTCCCCGAGTTCCACGTGGGCTGCCATTATAGATCCTCCAGAGCCTCTCCCACTCCACGTACTCGAAGCGCACCTCTACGCCCGACTCGCCACCCAGGACCAGGACTATCGCAGGGTCCTTCGAATAGCCCTCGATAACTATCCCGTCGAGCCCTGTCCTCACGAAGTCGTAGGCGGCCCCACCCATGGTACTCACATGGATCCCGCCGCTCACCGGGCTCCTGAACACGAAGACAAGCCTGTGGCTCCCGAAGAGGGGGCCGCCTGCCAGGGGGCCTATGCCGATGAATAGGGGGTTCCCGCTTGAGAGCGGCGGATAGTTCCACGAGGCCTTGTCCTCGTGTATCCTCAGGCCCGCGTCTACGGCGCCAGTCACGCCCTTTACCTTGGCTTCCCTCGCCTTGCCTTTGCCGGCGTCTAGGATCATGACGTTGTAGTCTAGCATTTTACCGTGCACCCCCCATGTCATAGTCTAGTTGGCCTCGGCTGGCTTTATCGTCTAACCTTGATATCCCCCGATAACATACTTGTATAGAGTAGGGTGCGGTGTATGGCTACCGTCGCAGAGTACATGCGCAGGGACAGGATCGTGACGTGCACCACTGACACCAGCCTCCGGGAGGCCTCTAGGCTCATGGCGGAGAACAAGGTTGGCAGTATAATCGTTGTCGGGGACGGGATGAAGCTCAAGGGGATATTCACCGAGAGGGACCTGGTCAGGGCTATAGCGGGGGAGGCAGACCCCGACAAGGGCAGGGTCGGGGACTACATAACGGAACACGTAGTCACGGTGGCCCCCTATGAGAGCATAGTTAAGGCAGGGCAGATAATGCTGGAGCATGGGATAAGGCATCTCCCCGTAGTAGACTCCTCTGGCAGGGTCGTCGGCGTCATAAGCGTGAGGGATGCCCTGAGGGCTATACTGGCCTCAAGCGAGTTCCCCTAGAGGGACCCTCGTCCAGCCCTTATAGGGAGGGGTCCCTTCGGCCGGGTCTTGGTCCTAGATATATCTATAAACTAGATAAACCCATTATTGGAGCCCCGGGACCAGCGTATTGGACAAGAGCCACGACGCGATAACGCAGAGGCGCGAGAGGCTGCTGACCGAGGAGAACATAGCCAGGCTGATCATATCCCTCAGCCTCCCACTCTTCGTCTCGGGGAGCATACAGAACCTATACAACATAGTCGACACCTTCTGGCTCTCAAGGCTCGGGCCGGCGGCGCTGGGGACTCCCACGGTCTCATGGCCCTTCATGGGCGTCCTCATGAGCATAGGGTTCGGCCTCGCCAGCTCCGTCTCGGCCCTGGTGGGCCAGTATGTTGGGGCGAGAGACTATAGGATGGCTTCCAAGAGCCTTGGGAACGTGCTGGGGCTACTGATGGCTATAGGGGTCCCTGGGGCCCTGCTCTTCTACGCCGGCAGGAGCCTCTATATGGACGTGACCCGTGTTACCCCGGAGATGCTTTCATACGTGGACTCCTACATAGCCGTTACCATAGCCGGGGTCCCCTTCATGTACCTCTTCCTGACCTTCAACTTCGCCCTGAGCGCTATAGGCGACACGGTGACGCCGACCAAGGTTAGCATAGCCTCGACGCTGCTCAACTTCGCCCTGGACCCGGTGTTGATATTCGAGGCCGGCCTGGGCGTTATGGGCGCGGCCCTGGCGACCCTCATCTCCAACATAGTTGCCGGCGCCTACGCGGCCTATAGCTTTGCGACGGGCCGCCACGGCCTCAGGGTTTACCCGGCTGACCTGGTCCCCGACAGGTTGTTGGCCGGGTTGATTGCCAGGATATCGGCTCCGATGGTCGCGAGTAGGCTGATGACCGTGTTCGGCTTCATAGTCATGGTTGGCATAGTCAATGGGCTCGGCACGCCCGTAGTGGCGGCTTATAGTATAGGGCAGGTGATGCTCAACATAGACCACGTATTATCCTTCCCCATAGCTAGGGCGACGAGCATAATAGTGGCCCAGAGCCTCGGCGCGCGCCTCATAGATAGGGCTAAGAGGACCGCCAAGACCGGGCTCCTGCTACTGGCCGCGTTCATAGGCGTCTATATAGTTGGCCTCGTCCTCTTCAGATCAGCCTTCATAAGCATATTCACGAAGGACCCCAGCGTGGTCGGCCCCGCCAACAGGATGCTCCTCATATTCGGCCCCAGCGTGCTGGGCTTCGACCTGTTCATACTGGGCAACAGCATAGCCCGGGCCAGCGGGCACACGCTCTTCATGAGCGTGATAGGAATAGGCAGGCTCTGGATCCTCAGGATCCCCCTCTCATACTACCTCGCCTACACCCTGGGATTGGGCGATCTCGGCCTGTGGACTGGGATGAGCCTCAGCAACTGGATCACTGGCATGGCCTCCGTGGCGTGGATCCTGTCTTGGAAGTGGGCCAAGCCCGTCATCAAGCCCACACCAGTGCCACCAGCAGACTAATTATTATAGCCGAGGCCCTCCCAGACATGAAGGAATCCGGGAGGTGATCTGCGGGATGGCAGACATAACGATACTCAAGGAGAAGCTGGACAAGCTACTGGAAAAGTTCAAGAAAGGCGACAGGAAGGGACTAGTACTAGCAATGCTAGCCGCCATAAGGCTGAGCGACAAGGGCGAGAAGATATCGCCCGAGAACGTGGCCAGCGAAGCCAAAGCCCTAATGGACGAACACCCGGATATAGACTGGGGAGTCTCCAGGGAAGACCTAACCCCAGGCCTAGCAAGCACCCTACTACAAGAACTCGCAGACATGGGACTGCTAGAGGCGACAGACACGCTAACATACAGGCTCAAACCCTATAAATCCGGCGACCCACGGGCAGAGGTGCTAGCCAGGTTCGGCTACCTAATATTCTACGGCGGCCCCGCCAGATAAAAGGCAAAGACTGTGGACTCCAGGGTTGTGGATGCATCTGGGTCCTGGATCCCCGGCTGGGCCCGCTACATCTTGAATCCGGGCTAGCAGAGGATTACGGCATTATCAATAGTGTTTTGTTGTCTTGATGCCTCTCCCGCCTCTACCCTTTAACTACAGGTACCTGTGTAGCTTTGATGTGTGGTAGGCTGTTATCACTATGATTGCATCGGGTTCCATCCTGTAGACAACTACTAGGGCTTTATCGTTTAGTTTCCTTTACGCACTTCGACTCTTTGTCCTCAAGAATCTTATCCGGGTTGCTCAGGCAGGCCTCTACTTCCCCGCGGCTTACGCCTCTCTGCCTCATACGCTCCAGTGCGTGGAGTGTGTAACGTGTCTTCAAGCGTTGGCCACCAGGGCCTCAGGGCCCTCCATGACTAGCTTCTTCAAGTCTACGTTCCTTCGGGAGAATTCTAGCACCTCTATTCCAACGACCTCCCCTTTATCGTTAAAGTCTATTATCACGCCTGGAGCAACCTCGTCAGAGTCAGCAATCTTATCGTCTCTCAGCTTGACATATAATGCGTCGGCAATCCTGTCGTAGCTAACCCTAATCTCCACAAGACTCACCTGATACTAAGGGCTATGCAAGTAGCAGATAAAAGTAATGGATAACATGCTGGAGAGGATTGGCCTCTCCTGGCCTGGCGAGTTGTCCTGGATTTGATTTCTGAATGTTATTGATTACTCGGTTATCAGCTTCTATCTCTACAGTGGGGTCTCAGAGCCGTGGGAGTCCCCCGAGGTTTAGACTCATAGTGGACCCATCACCGTCTTTTAGTTTGGGGATGTCGATAAGGTTCCATCGCTATTATTTACCTGGATGTGTGAGTGCTGGTGTGTCTGAAGGTGTTGAGGCTAGGGGGATTAAGCGTAGAATCAAAGCTTGAGCATAACTAGTCTTATCTTAGCTGATGATTGCTGTGACAGCTTCCTCCGTGAATGATAGAGCGGGTGTTTGTTTTTGGCTATAATTCCTGTTATGGATTCTTAGAGGGTGCTAATTAATTTAAGAGGGGTGTTTTTAGGCGATTAGTCCATGTATTACTATCGTGGGGTTAGCATAATGAATAGGAGAGTACGTGAGTTTAGCGTCGTTATATTAGAAGATGAGGATGGGGGCTACATCGCGGTTGTACCGGAGCTTCCCGGCTGTCATACGCAGGGGGATAGCTTGGATGAGGTTATCGAGAATGCTAAGGAGGCTATAGAGCTTTATCTTGAGACTCTTCCTGAGGAGGAGAAGGAGGAGCTACTGAGACGTAGGGTTGTCGGTCTCCAGAGAGTGAAGGCTGTTGCCTAGAATAACACCTATAGACCCCTACAAACTCATCAAATTACTTGGTAAGATAGGATTTGAGCCTGTGCGTCAGCGGGGTTCGCATGTAATACTAGTGAACAAGCAGGGTGTTAGGGTAGTGGTACCAGTGCACCCGGGGAGGAGGATTAAGCCTGGACTCATAAGAATAATATTAGCCGAGGCGGGCCTTACTAGGGAGGAGTACTTCGAACTCCTAAAAGAGGATTGCTGAATCATCATTTAATTCCTACATGCCTCACTGTAGGGAGGAGGGAGTGCTGAATCGACTGTGAAGACCGATCCTAGAGTATTTCCATGTTTTTACTATGAGTTACTATTAATATAGTTGATTATCCTATAGATGGTTGGTGGCGGGTTGTGTATAAGATCGTCCCAGTCACTTCAGATCTTGCTGGAGAGGCTGCGGGACTTTACAATAGGGTCTATGAGGCCTATGGTGTTGCCTGCTATGTCGAGAATGTCAGGCCGGAAGACGTTGAGAGGGCTTTGGAAGAGCAGGAGCGCTACGGCGGGGAGCTAGTCGCCCTCCTCTTATCTAGGCGAGTCGTTGGCTTGGCTAGGGTTAGGGTCGCAGAGGATATCGGTATGGGGAGGGCTCTCATAGTGGTTGACTCGGACCTTCCATATCCCATAGCGGTCGAGGCTTATAGGCTCCTGGCTCGTCGGATCTTTAACTCGCTGGAGGGCCGCTCTAGGGCCTCTGAACTCGTGGGGTTGGCCCTTGGAATAGCCTGGAGGCACACGCACCTCCTAGCCTCTAGGGCTCTCGGAATTTCCCCGGGGGAGGTTGACACGGCCTACATTCTAATGGAGGCTCTAGCCCTGCCTGAGCCTCCCCAGGACCTGCCCGAAGGGTTTAGGCTGGAGATACTCACAAAGCCCCCAGAGGGGAAAATCTTGGAAGGCATCGCTGATGCGATAAATGACGCGTTCGACGAGTACCTAGACTATGAACCGTGGGATGTTGAAGATGCCGATGACCACTTCAAGGACCTCTACAGGCGGAGGCCTGGGACGATCGTCGCCGTGACACTATCACCGGGAGGAGATGTGGCCGGCGTCGCCGTCGCCCATCCCATGGAGACTCTCTGCGGCGAGCCAGCCCTGTACCTGTCATTGCTTGGGGTGAGGAAGGCGTATAGGGGGCTCGGCCTCGGGAGAAGGCTTGTGGACGCGGTGAGGTGGCACGCGTATAGGCGGGGAGCGAGGAGGGTGATAGTTGATAGCGAGCCGGAGGTAGACGGGGTATATTATAGGGCTGGGTTCAACCCCGTCACATGGTGGGCATACACCTTGGTTCCTCGTAGCGTGTTCAGTGTCTAGTATCTAGAAGGGCTCTTTTAGCTTCTAACCTTTGGTTTTATTACTAGTTTTTTCTCCCATTCTCTGAATGTTATCTCGAATGCTTCGAAGAAGCCTCGGCGGCCTAGTATAGCGAGGTCCGAAACGATATGCTCTGTAAAGGCTATTGGAATATAGAGGTCTCTTAGTCCTTCTACCATTATTCTCACTTGCTCCTTGATATAAGCTTTTACGTAGCCTCCTATGCCGGCCAGGTATACTTGCTTCGAGTCCGTCAAGTCAATACCTATGTCCTCAGCTATGCTCTTGTGGAAGAGGCTTATTGTAGCACCGCTATCTACCAACGCATAGACAACTGCTTTCTCCCTACCCTCAACTATCACCGGGATGATAGGATAGAATCTCCCATGGTATGCGATATATGGAAATATCCTCTCGCTCAGACCATTGCGAGGGGCGCTCACTATTTAATGCCTCCGCTCGATCATATATCAAAATATATGAACACGCCAATGGTAGCTAGCTTAGACAACAAGCAGATCATGGCTCGGAACCTTTACCACGCCATATTCCTCCCTCTTGTAACCCATCCGCGCCATTATCTCACGTAGCTCCTTTAGAGTACTGGCCCAGGCAACCACGCGCCCGTCTACTATAGCAGCCCAGTAGCCCGGGGGAACCTTGTCTAGCTCTCCTGGTTTAATCGGCTGTAGAGCCTTTTTTAGACCAGTAGTAGCCAAAATATCCACCGTCTAGACTCTGTATGATGCCAGGAAGCTAAATATCCTTGCACTCAGTTGACTCCGCAGACTCCTACCAGTATATTAAACAATTATATTAAAATATATTATAGAATAGGATTCAACCCCCAATCACACGATGAACATACATCCTAGTCCTCCAAAGCGTGTTCAACGTCTAGCCCCAGAGTAGCTCTACCCATGATCTGCGCATTCGACTAAACCCGTTGCAAAGCTCCTCTACCCGGCGTTGGTAATCAATGTGGTGATGGATGATAGTGTTTATTGTTTTCTCTTTATCTCGTCTCTAAGCTTTCTGATTTCGTCCTTTAGTTCCTGTATCTCTTCGTCTCTGCCGCGGTAATGGTGCGGATAGCCGTTATTCATGGGACTGTTAATAAATTTTATTATTGCATAGATGACTGCTGCGATCAAGATTATCCATATCACCATCCATATAAGCCCGACGAACCCCCACGGGGCCATGTAACCGAAGCCTCCTCCACAGAATGGGCACATCACTATTATTCCACCGGGTAGATCGTGGTTACTCATTCTTATATGGTAGACTCACCTCAGGTGAGTTTTTAGGATATCGGGTGCAACTCAACAAATCGTCTAGATGTGCGAGGGTTCAATACGAGCGATACCACGTGGTTTTAGACCGCTACGGGTGGTAGTGGATTTTAGGCGTTATTTTTTGACTTCTCTGACTTCGCCTGTGTCGACGAAGACAATCTTCTTACACTTCAACTCTTTCACGAGCTCCTCGACACGCGACTTGTCGACCTTGATAGTGTAGAGCACTCTCCTGGTCCGAGCCTTTATCTTGGCTACATCGCCCTTCCTGGCCTGTTTAACCCTGCACTCGATGGCCCTACCGCTTATCTCGACGAACTCCTTCCAGTCCTTGATCTCGACCGGCACCTCGTGCACCCCCTCTAGAGTGCGCTGGAGACCCTGTATTAAAACTCTCGCAGGCTGGGTCTAGCGATTAATTGTATTCTAATACAGGCTTATTTACAGGGAATTATCCCCCAGTCCCTGTCGAGGCCTGGTGTAGATGGTGAAGCGGCTGATTGCAATCGTGATAGCGTTACTGGCCCTATCCCCTCTATCCCTGACTACAGGGGCCGACGGCGTTGATGGCTGGGAGGGTCCCTCCAGCCAGGACCATATCTCATGGACTAACCGCCTGCCAGCCTATGTGTCAAGCACCATACTAGACGCCCTATACCCGACGAGCCTAGAAGGCCTAACCAGTATCCCATCCATACTATCGAGGCCTCCCGCGGGCTCCCCAGTGGAGTCCCCCGAGACGGTGTTTGGGAGGAACGTAAAGGTCAGCGTTGACTATAACGGGTTCCTGGAGAGCGAGCCAAGCATCGCAGTGAACCCACACAATACTAGTAACGTTGTCGTCGCACTCCACCAGGAGAACGCCTTCTCCCAGGACCAGCTCAGGGTGGGCATAGGCATATACTACTCCACCGACGGAGGCGCCAACTGGACTGGCCCACGGCTAGCGCCCCCAGGCGATCAGAGGAATGACCAGGTTTTGAGCGATCCAGCCCTGGCCTCAGGGCCCAGCGGGACCTTCTACCTAGCATACCTCTCGGTGGGCGAGAGGCCACTCCCAGCCCCCTTCAACAACAGCGAGGTCCTCGCGAGCACTATAATGCTCGGAGTTTCCCATGACGGGGGAGCTACGTGGGACTTCAAGCCAGCGGTGGAGCCCTTCGACTACATCGACATTACCAGGCTTATCAGCGTGAAACACGTCATACCACGGGTCATACTACTCGACAAGGAGTACATAGCTGCTGGCAAGTCCCCCGTGACGGGGGACGACATGCTGGTCATAAGCTACACGGAGTTCATCATAGGATTCGACACCGCTAACAACCACGCGTTCCAGAATATCACGATTAAGGCCCTAGTATCCCACGACGGGGGACGCTCGTGGAAGGGACCATACAGTATAAGCCCGACTATAACGATAACCGACGAGGACAGCTCGCTTCACATAGTCCAGGGCTCGTACCCCGCCATAGCACCCAACGGCACCATATACATAGCCTACTACGACAGCTCCCGGGACGGGCCATTCAACGGATCAGCGAGTGTAATGCTCTCAAGGTCCGACGATGGCGGCCTCCACTGGTCCAAGCCCATCGAGGTGGCCAGGATTGCGCACGAGCTCCAATACTATTATACCATCAACATAGGCGAAGCAGGGATCCCAGTGTTCAGGTGGTGGTCCTCGATGTTCCCGGTCATATCGGCGTCTTCTAATGGCACTGTCTACATAGCATACTCGGGCGACCCAGACGGCGGGGGGTGCGACCCAGCGGACGTCTACCTACTCTACTCCAGCGACTATGGCGAGACTTGGAGGGGGCCGGTTAGGGTTAACGATGATCCACGCGGCTCCTGCAACGCACAGTTCTTCCCATGGATCTCAACCGGTCCCGGGGGCAAGGCCCATGTCGCCTGGGCCGATACTAGGCTTGCACCAGGCCGGGTCGGCTTCGACATATACTATGCCAGCGCCAACGGGGCAAACGTGTCGAGGAACATGAGGGTGACCGACTACACCAACCCAGCGTTCCCTGTAGAGTTCATGGGCGACTACATAAACCTAGCCGCCGCCAAGGAGAACGTCTACATAGCATGGACTGACACGAGGAGGAGCCTATACACCCCGGTTAACACGCCGCTAATAGGCCTCGGAGCCATAAACACGGACATATTCATCGCAGGCCTAGGCGAGAGACCCAGGGCCGAGATGGGCCTAGAGGCCACGAGTATACAGGCGGGTAGAACCACTCTACTAGCCGGAGAGGCAAGCGGGCTACCGGCATACGCCACGATGGCGGTGTTGCTGGATAACCTAACGATAGGCTATATAATGACGGACAGCCAAGGCCATAGTAGCTACACCATACCGGTCCCGGGGCTGGCCAGGGGCACGTATAGGCTCCAGCTAACCGGGGCCGTCAGCTACACGATATACGCGTCTGTCAGGCTCAATGTAACAGATGCCACGCTCGACGAGATAAACAGGGTCCGAGAGAAGATAGACGCGGTCGACTACAATATAACCAGGCAGGTAGTGACGATAAATAAAACACTAGGAGCCACAGGGGATGAGATAGAGGAGCTAAGAAGCAAGATAGAGGAGTTAAACAACTCGATAGCCAGCGTGCTTGGGGAGAGGATAGAGAAGCAGATACAGGATATAGACGCGAAGATCGACTCGATAAACCAGAGCATAGCCAGGCAGAAGGGTGGGGAGACGGGGACAGGCTCGCAGTCAACGACTATATTAGAGCTGATAACCATAGTGAATCTAATATTAATAATTATAATATTAGTGAGGATGAAATAGGCTCTGCCCGCATAACCATCAGGAAGGGCCCCCTATTTTATGATATTTTTAATCTAGTGTTTATATAATCGAGTCGGGGGAGGTACGGCTTGAGATACAACATACTCTTGGTCACAGGCGCGATACTACTCGCAACCGGCATCCTCACAGTTGGCGCCAGCGAGGTCCGCGTGGATATCGCGAGGACGACAGAGTACATCTACGTGCCCATCTACAACTTCAAACCACCAGGAAACTACACGATAAACACAACCAAGATAATCGACAGGCTAGCACAGTCGATAACCCTAAACGAGACACCCCGAAAGATGACGCGGGAGCTACAACCCCCAAGCTGCAACAAGGGAATCAGGGAGATCAATGTAAAGGCGGAGGGAGTAGCAGAGAAGGCCCACGGCTACATCCTAGTAAAGATCATAGCAGGATTCCCAGACGGGAGTAACACCACGATAGCAGACTACCACCTAGAGGTAAAACCACTACCAGCCCCAGAGGCGCCTGACACATCCACGGCGACGCCACTGGTGGTAAACGGCACAGTAACTGTTGGCTACGTATCGGTGCTCTCTCCAAGCGGCAGGGAAGACATCGTAATATACCCCATCAAAAGGGAACTCCCGCTAAACACGACCAAGCTCACACTACTATTCGATTCGAACCTCACTGGAGAACTCATGGCTGGAGTAGAGGTCAAGGAGGTGTGCATGAAGCCCTTCCACGCGGACAGCCCCTTCCTGATGCCGGCAGGCACAAGCGCCCAGAGGATAACCGTGCCGTCAACGGTGAAGATCGATACCAGCCGGCTAAGACTCGGGCTAGCCATAGCCCTAACCGGGAACCTGCTCTCCATACTAGGAATATACCAGGAGGTAGCCGGAAGCCGAGAGAAGGTATGACGATATCCCCTGACACTGTAGAGGCGGGGCTGGACTATACTACAACTCACGGGAGGCTGATACCGTGGGGCGCGCCTCGGAGTGTATAGCGTCTAAGCTCGCCGAGCTAGTCTCCAGGTCGGGTTTCAGCGAGTGTCTAGAGGAGGTCGCCCTATATGGGTCCCTCGTGAGGGGCGATTTCGATCCCAATATCAGTGACGTCGACGTCTTCCTGGTCGCCAGCGACGGGTGCCCGGTTACAGATGCCGTTGAGGAGGTCAAGAAGCTCTTAGTAGAAAGTGCGAGAAAATGCATTGGAGGCTTGCCGGTTCGCGGTGTCGATGTTGCCTGGTGCCTGGCAGAGGAGCTGGGATATGGTTGCCAGTATAAGTTCCTAACCCTGTATAGGGCGGACTTCGAGGAGAACCACATTATAGTATGGGGCAGAGCGCTTCACAAGAAGACGCCACGGCAAAGTTGGAGCGAGATCCTATGCAGGAGTCTAGAGAGGGTTAAAACGAGGCTCCGAGAATGGAGTGGAAAGCCGGAGCTCCTTCCAATAGCCGCTGGGGAGGCTGTCAAACTAGCTCTAGCGGCCTCCGGCTATAGGGGTCCCTGGACTAAGAAAGAGATCCTAAGGGAGCTAGAGGCCAGAGGCTGGGAGAGGGCTGTGGGGCTCTGGAGGAAGTATATGGAGGGTGGTCGGGTTGAGCCGGTAGAAGCTCTCCAGACCGCCCAGGAGGCTCTTCGCGTGGTTCGTAACTTTCTCGGCGACTGTAGCCGGTTAGTGGTCGATTGATTCCTAGGGGGTGACCCGTCTCTAGCATGTTTGTACGACAGTGGTCGATCGGTTCACGTACAAGATCTTATATACGCTCGTCTATAGACTATAAGGGTGGAGGCGAGCAATATGAGTATAGTACATGAGGCTAGATCCGGGGCATCTAGGGAGCCCCGTAGGAGGCTCACTATACACGTGAGCAAGACTGACGTAGAGGAGCTCGACTGGTACATAGCCAGTGTGACCGGGCTAGGCGCATAACCACCCTACCATCACAAAAGAGCCCCATTTTCCTCGCAACAACCAGAATATACAAGTCACATCTCTATACACGTCAATACACAGGCTTTATCAACCCCGGGGCCACGCCGGCCTGCCATGGCGTGTCTTAATACGGGGTATAGATGTCGACACAAACACCTACGGATCCAAACCTTTAATAGGTAACCCACATTATCAACTACGTGAACCCGGATCCAGAGGTGGTATGTGATGCCCTTCAAGGTAAGGATCGACCCAAGGGACACCTGCATCAGCGACATGGTCTGCGTATCGATATGCGGAGAAGTATTCGAGATGAACGACGAGGACGGGAAGAGCCAGATAGTAGAGCAGTACAGGGTAGCCCCAGACAACGTAGCAGAGGGAATCATACCCGACGACCTAAAAGACTGTGCACAGGAGGCAGCCGACAGCTGCCCGGTGAACATAATCCACGTAGAGCCAGCGTAGAGAGCCGAGCACTCCAGAGGGGAAGCCAGCCCCTCTATAGTATCCCCCATCCCACTTACTTTCTCCACTCCCCTCCCGCGATAGAAGCTTCTATAAGCGTTGGACCCACTCCTCCCTCCGGGGAGGGTAGCTGGATTGGAACTGGCATCATGGCGCCTGCTAGCCAGGACGATGAAGAATGCCGATGTGGTGGTCGAGGTAGTTGATATCAGGGACCCGATACACACGAGGAGTAGGAGAATAGAGCAGATGGCCGAGGCCATGGAGAAGGACATAGTCATTGTATTGAACAAGTCGGACCTAGTCCCCCGGAGCGTGGCCGAGAAGTGGGCTAGGATAATAGAGGGGCAGGGATACGATGTACTCTACATATCGGCTAGGCACAGGCTAGGAACTAGGGTCCTGAGGGGCTTCATAAAACACGTGGCACGGGTCAAGCCCTTCAGCGTGGTCGTGGTGGGCTACCCTAAGACCGGGAAGTCCAGTATAATAAACGCGTTGAGGGGCAGGAAGGGGGCCAGGACGAGCCCCATACCCGGGAGCCCGGGCTACACCAAGTCGCTCCAGCTACTCAAGATAGAGCCCGGCTTCTACATGATAGACACGCCTGGCGTGATACCGGTGGAGGGCGGCTGGCCGGAGGCCATAATCAGGGGGAGGAGCCCGGAGGAGCTGCCGGACCCGGTCCCGCCCGCTATGTCGCTGCTCGAAAGAGCCCTCAGGTATAATCCCAAGGCGGTCGTGGAGGCCTACGGGATCACTTCGAGGGACCCCATGGAGATTCTTGAGGAGCTCGCCAGGAAGAGGGGCTGGTTCTACAGGCTCTCCGGGGAGCCCCTGATCGAGGAGGCCGCTCGAACAGTCATCAGGGACTACCACAAGGCCAAGCTACTCTTCTACGTGCCCCCGGAAGAGTACATAGGCAGGGCGTAGAGACCGGATACCCGGGTTCATCCCATGCGCCGATGACGGCGCCGTCGCCCCGGGCGATACCCGTCTATCACAAGGGTGTGGTGGGCGTCTATATAGTCTACTCCGCCCCCAGGCTAGCATACCTTGCTCCCGGGCTCTACCGGCTCCGTGAGTGTTAGTAGGGCTGGCTTCTCGCCGCCCTCGCAGGGTGCAGCCAGTATCATGCCTTGGCTCTCCATGCCCATGAGCTTCTTTGGCTCTAGGTTAGCCACTACGATAACGTATTTGCCTATGAAGTCCTCTGGCTTGTACCACTTGGCTAGCCCCGCTATGACTTGCCTCTTCTCGCTGCCCAGGTCTACTATGAGCTTCAGCAGCTTCTTGGACCCCTTGACCCTCTCCGCCTCCACGACTTTCCCCACGCGGAGGTCTATCTTGGCGAAGTCCTCGTACTTGATAGTCTCGGCCATTTCCTCCACCCGGGCTCTTAGTGATGACACCCGGCATTATATAGGATTCTATGGCGGCTCGGGCCTCGGTTATCGTAATTTAATATATGTGGATCGGCTGGTATGGGGTACAGCGGTGGCGATAAGGTATTGGCTAGGACTAGTTGTCCGGAGAGAGCGGCCATCATAGGCGGGGGTTATGTGGGCCTGCACACGGCTGTACACCTAGCCAAGCACGGCATTGAGGTCAAGATAATCGACATCAACCCGAGGGTCGTCGAGGCAATCAATAGCGGGTCGAGGGAAAAGCTACACGTGAAAGACTACTATGTCCTAGAGAACTGGGACAAAGTCGCCGACAGTATAAGCGCCACGACCAGCTACAGGGACGCCAGGGGATACTCGCTCTACATAGTCGCCGTGCAGACCCCCCTCAGGGAAGGCAGGATAGACTACACGCCCCTGGAGAGCGCTGCCCGGTCACTCGCAGGGGTAATCAATAGGGGGTCCCTCATAGTATCCGAGACCACGATATACCCAGGCGGCACATGGACGCACCTAGGCAGTATAATAGCCAGGGAGACAGGCTACCGTGTCGAGGAGGACTACCTGCTAGCCCATGTGCCGGAAAGGATAAACCCGGGGTCAAGGGAGTGGACCATAGAGAAGATACCGAGGGTTGTAGGGGGCATGGGCCCTAGGAGCCTGGAGGCTGCTACAATCCTCTACAGGGACTGCCTCGGCATCGAGACGCACCCGGTAGGGGATATACGTGTAGCGGAGGCCTCCAAGCTATTGGAGAACACGTTCCGCTTCGTGAACATAGCCTATGTAAACGAGCTGAAAAGAGTCTTCGACGCCATGGGCATTGACGTGAGGGAGGTCGTAAAGGCGGCCTCCACGAAGCCCTTCGGCTACATGCCCTTCTACCCGGGGCCCTACATAGGAGGCCCATGCATCCCGAAGGACACCGTTATGATGAATGAAAGGGTGGACGGCTCACGCATACTATCGGTCGCGATAGAGTCGAACGAGGAACAACCCCTATACTATGCCAGGAAGATACACGGGATAGCCGCTGAGATGGGCGCCAGGAGGCTCCTATTCCTGGGCCTGGGCTACAAGCCAAACGCCTACACCTCCTCGCAGAGCCCTCCACTGAAGGTTGCCGAGAAGCTCAAGGAGGTGGATCCAGGCCTCGATATAGGGTTCTTCGACCCGTTGATAAGCGATCCGAGGAGCTTCGACTCGCTGGAGGAGGCTTTGGAGTGGGCCGACCTAGTCGTCAGGTGGGGGTATAAGGATTTGAAGCTGGAGAAACCGGTCATAGAGTTGGAGGAGCTCTAGATAATGGAGATACTGGTAACAGCGGCCCCAGGCGGGCACTCGGGCTACGCATACGCGCTAGGCTACTACGCTAGGATGAAGGGATTAACCCCCCACTTCCTAGTCCCAAAGGGCTACCCCTGGATAAGGGAGAAGCTATCCAGGCTAGGCGAGACAATCGAACACCCACTACCACGGAAGCCAGCGGAACCCCTATGGAGGACGATCCACAGGTGGCCGCTAGCACTCCTCTCATCCATGACAAGAGTCACGAGGAGCTACAAGGCGGTCATATCATGTGGAGCAAACTTCAGCATACCCCCCTCGATCGCCGGAAAGCTCAAGAGGCTGAAGCTATACAATGTAGAGAGCATAGTGAGGATCCTAGACACGGGGAAGACCCCGAGGCTACTCTACCACATAGCCGATAAGACCTTCCTACACTGGCCGGAGCAACTCAAAAACTACCCCAAGGGCCTGGTAGTCGGGCCAATATACGAGCCGCCAACCAGGGAGCCCTACGATGGAGGCTACATTCTCGTAACCGCTGGCACGCTGGGCAACAAGGAGCTATTCGACGCGGTGGTAGAGCTGGACCTGGAGAACGTGGTCATGCAGACCGGCCGGGTCGACCCGGAACCCTACAGGAGGCGGAGGCCCGGGTGGAGGTATGTAACGTACACGCCCGACTTCGACGAACTACTTGCCGGGGCTAGCATAGTGGTGACGCAGTTCCCCGGGATGACTAGTGCAACCGCGGCACTAGCCTATAGAAAGCCGGTCGTTCTAGTCCCGGCGAGGCACCTACACTTATCAGCGAGCCTGGAGAACGCCAGGATATACGCTGAGAAGATACACGCGGTGTACGTCGATAAAATCACTCCGGAGTCGCTGGAGGACGCCCTGGAGGAGGCGCGGGGCATAGAGCCCCCATCATACACTAACGGGGCCGAGAAGGCGGTAGAGCACGTGTACAACGATATAGCGCCTGGCTAGGCCTCCAAGCCCCACAGCATGGAACGCCCCCGCATATATAACCTGGAGGCGGTACACTAGGTCATGGTGGAGTCCTATTGCCTCCAGTAAAGATAACCATCCTAGTGGATAATTCGGCCCCGCTCCCTACACCTCTCATTGCAGAATACGGGTTCTCGGCGCTCGTGGAAGACGAGGGCACGGGTGTCAAGATACTATTCGACACGGGGACGAGTGGAGTAGCCCTGGAATACAACCTTGAGAAGCTCGGAGTCGACCCGGGGGAGATAGACTATGTAGTCCTCAGTCACAGACACTACGACCACACTGGGGGATTGAAGAAGTTCCTCAAAATGAGGAGTGGGAGGAAGATAACTGTGATAGCCCACGAGAGGCTCTTCGACCCGGCCTACGCCAGGATAAGGGCCCTGGGAGGGACCCTCAGGGACATTGGGATACCCTATACTCGAAGGGAGCTGGAAGACCTGGGAGCCCGCTTCCTACTAACCAGGAGCCCTGTAGAGATAACCGACGACATAATCGTCTCCGGGGAGATACCGAGGAAGTGGGGTCCAAGCCATTCGTGGGGGATGCTAAGGCTAGAAGAGGATTCACTGGTCGAGGATGATATGATGGATGACATGGCCCTCTACATTAGAACCGGCGACTCCCTCACCGTCCTGACCGGATGCGGCCACGCGGGGCTAGAGAACATAGTCGAGCACGGGCTTGAGGTCATGAAGGCCAGGAGGCTCCACGGCATAATAGGGGGCCTCCACCTGCTGGGAGCACCCCCGGAGAGGCCCCCAAAGGTGGTGGAATACCTGAAGTCGAAGAGCCCCAAGCTAGTCGCCGCCACACACTGTACCGGTCCTCTCATACAGGGGGCCCTGCTAGAGGCCCTCAGGGGCGCCTACAAACTGGCAGGGACGGGCACAGTGGTAAGGATAGAGTAGGCGAGGCCCATAACTATACCAGCCTCTTTTACCTTCTCCTCCTAGAGTAGCGGCTGTCCGCCGACTACCCTCTGGCTGGCGAGAGTTTTATATCGTATAGGGGCTCCAGATAACACTACACTCGGAGAACACGGTTAGGTGTGTAGGTAATTGGCTATCAACAACTACTTGGGCAGAGGCTCCTATAGATACTCATGCCCGAACTGTGGACTCTCCAACACCGAGTCCCGACTCGCCAGGGGCCTACCGTGTCCGAGGTGCATGCCCCAAGAGGTAGAGGGTAGCCTGGGCATCGTCGAGATAGAGGGGATCCTGCGTGGGAACGGCAGGCTCAAGCAGGGCTATAGGGAGCTAGCTAGCCTGGAGAGGAAGTCCGAGTCGCTGATAAGGTTCTTCGAGGAGGCCGTGGGCAACCCGGCCTGGGGGGCCCAGAGGACTTGGGCTAGGAGGGTTGTCCGGGGCGATAGCTTCTCTATAATAGCGCCTACTGGCGTCGGTAAGACCACCTTCGGGCTCGTGGCTAGCATATTCTTCGCCTGTCGCGAGGGCAGGAAGAGCTACCTAGTCTTCCCAACCACGACGCTCGTCGAGATGGCATATCGAAGACTCTTGGAGCTGGCTGACAGGGCTGGGTGCAGGGTAAGGGCCATAGCTATACACAGCAAGATGAAGAGGAAGGAGCGTAGCGAGGCGATGGAGGCCTACAAGTCCAGGGACTTCGACATACTCCTAACCACGGCGAGCTTCGCCAGGAAGTACTCCGAGGACCTCTCCGAGAACAGGTTCAGGCTGGTATTCGTCGACGACGTAGACGCTGTGCTGAGGAGCGCCAGGAGCGTGGATGCGGTCCTCCGGATAGTAGGATTCACCGGCGAAGACATAGAGAACGGGCTCGAACTCCTAAGGCTCCAGAGACGCATCGCATACCTGAGATCAGAGGTGGCGAGACTCCAGTTGCAGGCCAGGCGCGAGGCCAGAACCCAGGAGAGGCTAGAACAGTTGAGGAGTCAACTCGCCAGCATCGAGGAGCAGGCCAAGAAGCTGGAGAACCTCTTGGAGAGGGCTAGGAGGAGGGCGTCGACCCTCATAGTCAGTAGCGCGACAGGCCGCCCTCGGGGGGCTAGGGTCAGGCTATTCAGGGTGCTCCTGGGCTTCGAGGCTGGCGGTAGGAGTGATATAGGGCTGAGGAGGGTAGTCGACTCCTACAAGCTCCCCGAGCGTGGCCTGTACGAGGAGGTTGTCGCCCTTGTGAGGGACTACTTCCGGGACGGGACCCTCGTGTACGTGCCAATAGACCACGGGATCGAGGGCGCCGAGAAGCTGGCTGAGATGCTGAGGGGCGAGGGTATCGCGGCCGAGGCCTTCCACTCCAAGAAGCCCCTAAGCCTCCTAGAGGACTTCGCCCGGGGAGAGGTCAATGTACTCGTTGGAGTGGCCAACTACTATGGCGTGCTGGTCAGGGGCCTGGACATGCCGGAGAGGGTTAAGTACGCGCTCTTCGCCGGCGTCCCCCGTCACAAGTTCACAGCCGACGTCGGCTACCCGTCGCCCTCAAGCATACTCAGGCTCCTGGGCCTCCTAGTCGATATACCAATAGAGGAGGTCGCCGGCGAGGCCAGGAAGCACCTGGCCGTGATGAGGAGGGTCACGAGGGCCCTTAGCCCCGCGGCCCTGCAGATGATCGCCGAGAGGGTGCTCCAGGGCGATGTCGAGGCTAGTGAGGCCACGAGGCTCGTGTGGGAGGCCTATAACTTCCTGAGGAACGCGTTGTCGGATCCGGAGGTTTGGAGGTATTTATCCGAGCGGAGGGATATCGAGGTCGTCTCCGAGGGCGGCGAGCACTACATACTGGTCGCTGACGCGGCCACGTACCTGCAGGCTAGTGGTAGGACGAGCAGGCTCTACGCGGGAGGGATAACCCTCGGGCTGAGCGTTGTAGTAGTTGACTACCCTAGGGTTATGGAGGGGCTTAGGAAGAGGACCTCCTGGATGGCCGATACCAGGTGGACGAGCTTCGACCAGCTAGACCTCGAAAAACTCATCAAAGAGATAGAGGAGGATAGACGCAGAGTGAAGAGGGTGCTCGGGGGAGAGGAGAAGCTAGGCGACCTGGTAAAGACGGCCGTGCTAATAGTGGAGTCACCAAACAAGGCCAGGACAATAGCATCCTTCTTCGGCCAGCCAAGCATAAGACTACTACCCGGGGGGCTCAGGGCCTACGAGGTCGCCACGGGAGACCTCATACTAACCGTGATAGCGAGCGGCGGCCACGTCTACGACCTGGCCACGGAGGAGAGGCTGGACGACCTCCCTCCAGGGGTAGAGGCTGGAGACTGGATATTCGGCGTCTACACTCTAAACAATGGTTCAGGGGGACCAAGGGAGTTCCACCCAGTCTATACCAGTATAAAGAGGTGCCTGGACTGCGGATACCAGTTCACCGAGGAGAGGACCACGTGCCCCGTCTGCGGGAGCAAGAACATCAAGGACTCCAGGATCGTCATAGAAGACCTGCGGAGGCTAGCCTGGGAGGCCGACATGGTCCTGATAGGCACAGACCCCGACACTGAGGGAGAGAAGATAGGATGGGACGTCTCCCTACTGGTAAAGCCCTATTCCAGGGGCATAATGAGGCTGGAGTTCCACGAGGTCACCAGGAGAGCCATACAACAAGCCCTCAGGGAGCTGAGAGAATTCAACCAGTCGCTCGTCGACGCGCAGATAGTTAGGAGGGCAGAAGACCGGTGGATAGGATTCACGCTATCACCCCTCTTATGGTGCCACTTCTGGCCCAAGGTGTACTGTCCACAGCTAGAGTATCTCCCGAGGAAGGGCCGCTTCATACGCAACGAGGAGGAAAGGTGTAAGAGGTATAGGTACTACTATAACTTGAGCGCTGGCCGCGTCCAGACCCCGGTCCTGGGCTGGATCATAGAGAGGGTCGAGGAGGCCAAGGAGAAGGTCAACGAGTACCGGCTAATCCTAGATTCAACAAGGATATACTTCACCGAGCTAGACCTTCTCGGCGAGGCCCACAGGCTCAGGGAGTTCTTCAAGAAGACGAAGACCGTAGATGTCGACCTCGAAATAACCCTGGTCGAGGAGAGAATCGAGGAATCGCCCCCACCCCCGCCGTACACGACCGACACGCTGATAGCAGACGCCAATAGGTACCTCGGCCTCGGAGCCCCGGAGACCATGAGGCTCGCCCAGAACCTCTTCGAGCTGGGACTAATCACCTACCACAGAACCGACTCCACGAGGGTGAGCGAGAGGGGGATCCAGATAGCCAGGGAGTGGCTGCGGGAGGCCTACGGCGACATGGGGGAGAAGCTCTTCAAGCCAAGGAGATGGGGGGCCGGAGGCGCCCATGAGGCGATAAGGCCCACCAGGCCCATAGATGCCGAGACGCTGCGCGGCCTGATAGAGGAGGGCGTTATAACTGTTGCAACCAGGCTAACCAACGCCCACTTCCGGCTCTACGACTTGATATTCAGGAGGTTTATAGCGAGCCAGATGCGGGGGGCCTCGCTGAGGAGGGCCAGGTATAGGGTAGAGATACTCGGGTCCGACTCCTACCTGGAGCTGGAGAGGATCGTAGAGGTCGGAGTTGGAGGGGGCGACGAGGCGAGGGGCTACACGCTGGTATGGCCCTATGTCAGGGAGCAGCCGCCACTGCCCCTGGGCAAGGTCGCGGCGGTGCTGGAGTTCGTGAGGAAGAGGAGCAAGGTCCCCCTCTACACCCAGGGAGACGTTATACAGTTGATGAAGGAGCGGGGCATAGGCAGGCCCAGCACGTATGCCAAGATCATAGAGACGTTGTTCAAGAGGAAGTACATCATGCGGGCCCCCGAGGACAGGTTGATCGCCACTGTGAGGGGCAGGGCGGTATACGACTACCTGACTAGGGGGGTCGTGGAGGAGCCCAGTGGCCTAGAGAAGCTCGTAGATTACAGGTATCTCAGGCGGATACCGGTGCTGGTCTCGGAGGAGAGGACGAGGATCCTCCAGGAGAAGATGGATCAGATAGAGGAGGGTGTCGCTCGAAGAATAGATATAATGAGCGAGGTATACTCTGAGATAGAGGGGATCGCCCGTCCAATAGCGTCGGCGTATCGAGAGGATTCTGGAGTGATCGCAGAGTGCCTTCAAGCGTACAAGAGGAGTAGGGGGTCGATTAAGCGATGACGGGAGAGCTACACATAGCAGTACTGCACGGATCCGTCAAGGCCGCCAAGGGAGGGCCCAGTTACTCCCACAACATCCATAGGTTCGTGAACCTAGTCACGAACTTTCTAGAGGAGGCTAAGGCCAACAACAACCCCATCCACCTGATAGTCTCCCACGCCTTCCCAGCCACAGGGAACATACCCGAGTATATCAGGGATAAGGAGAGGGCTAAGAGCAGGATAAAGTACAGGTCGACCACGCTGAACCTGAAGACGATGGGCCAGAGCAGCCCCGTCAGGCTCCTCAGGAAGGTCGCCATAAACCACAACGTCAACATACTCTACGGCCCCCTCTACGAGGTCGCAGGGCCGAGGAACTATGAGACCACCGTCCTAATCAAGCCCGACGGGGGCATCGAGAAATATAGGAAGATAACTCTCACGCCGGTCGAGGAGAGCCTGGGGCTCACATGCGGCAAGACCCCTGGGGTGTTTGACCTAGTCGATTACAGTGGTAATGGGATTGGCAGGATCGGGGTCTTCATAGACGAGGACATGTTCAACCCCCTGATATTCAAGGCCTTCGAGATGTCCAAGGTCGATATAGTCATCGGCCACGCAATGCCCTACACCAGCAGATACCTCCCACAGCCCAAGAAAGAGGGATACGTTGTCACCATGAAGCACTGCCTGGTAGACAAGATCCTCACAGCCAGGTCCATGGACGCCGGGAGCCCCCTAGTCCTGGTGGGGGGCGTCCTGAACGTATATACCAGTAGTAGGAGGCTCGTCGAGAAGCACTGGATGCCCACGACCATAGTCGACCCGGAGGACCCGGAGAACGACGTGTGCTTGAGCCCAGCCACGGCGAAGTCGACGTCGAGGCCCTTCCTTACGGCTGAGGACGTGGATAAGTTTAAGAGGGTGATAGTGGAGTTGGGCGATGACAAGGTGTACTCTGGAGGTGACTGTGAGAGGGCGCATAAGTGGTTTAAGAAGATATGTAGTTCTAAGTGATCTTCACCTATAAACCACAATATTTTATTTGACCGCGGAGACACTATCATACGGTGATTAGTATGCCTCATGCAGAGGAATTTCCTGTAGTCTCCCTCATAACCAAGCAGCCCATAGTGATGAAGCCCGAGGACACCGTGGATAAGGCGGTCAGCAAGATGGCTGAGGAGAACGTGGGCAGCGTTATCATTGTCGACGACAAGCTGAAGCCTATAGGCATCTTCACAGAGCGAGACCTCCTGATCAAGGTGTGCGCTAAGGGCCTAGACCCTAGCAGAGTCAAGCTAGGGGACGTCATGACTAGGAGGCTGGTGACTATAAAGGAGTCCGAGCCAGCTAGGAGGGCTTTGGAGACGATGCTCCACTTCGGGTTCAGGCACTTGCCGGTAGTCGATAGTAGTGGTAGGCTCGTGGGCGTCATTAGCATAAAGGATGTTAGCAGGCCCTTCGTCGGAGAGGTTGATGTGGAGGAGCTCCACTCCGCCGGCTAGAGCGCGGGGGATCTTTAACACTGTTAAACTTTAAATTTCTCCCAAGCCACTACTATACCCGGGGATAACTGTGAGCTTAGGAGTATCCAAGAGAAGGGTACAGCGACTAGGCGGTTCAAGCCTCATAATAACGCTGCCGAAGATATGGGCTAGGAAGGTGGGTATAGGCATAGGAGACGAGGTAGTCGTAGTAGACGAGGGGAACCAGCTCAAGATACTCCCACCGAGCTCCGAGCTAGTCAAGAACATGGGCAGCCTCACGGTCAAGCTCTCAAGCTACCTAAAGGAGCTGGACCCGCAGGAGCTGGCTAGGTGCGCATTCGTAGCAGGCTATGACAGGCTCATCATCGAGCTCCCCAGGTCAAACGGGGTGGACCCGGAGGAGATCCTCGAAGGACTCAGGAAGAGCGACTACGTATTAGAGGCGGTCCAGGTAATGAACGTGATCGAGGCCCAGTTACTCTCAGCTAAGGACGCCAACAGGAAGTTCCTAAAGCTGATAGCAAACATACTATACAATATAACAGACGGCCTCGCAAGCGGGAAGACAACGCTCGAAGAAGCCTACAGGGAGTACGAGAAGGCCAGGATGATAACGGACATAGTGGCTAGGAGCGTCTTCAGGAACAAGGTGGTAACCTGCAGCGGCGAGAACGTGAACCCGATGACAGTCGGGATAATGTACACGGTGCTCGGGAACTTCGAGACTCTGATGAGGGAGGTCGCGAACTCCCCGGAGGATGCCGGCGAGACCGCTAGAGAGGTGGCGACGCTGCTAGTACTTGTAGCCTCGGCAGTCGCCAACACGAGCGGTAAGAGACTCCTAGAGGTCGAAGAGAAGGTGGACGAGCTAATGGAGAAGTACAGGAGCCGGAACGATAGAGTAGCTGGAATCGCGAGCGCCCTACTCTCCACCATAAGGGAGCTGGCCAAGACGGCCCTATGCTTCACGACAACACAGAACCAGAACAAGGGCTAGACGCTATCTAGCCTCATACAGGGAATCAGAAATATATAAAATAGGCCTCACACTGACTCCTGCCCGGTGTAACCCAACTGGCATGGGACTGTCTGAGGCGTGCAGGACACTGTCTGATAGGCAAGGGCCAGCAGGAGCTACGTAAGATAACCAGGGAGCACTCGCTCTTCACCAGGATAAAACGCGACATAGAGGAGAACGGATACACCAGCCACTCCTGGCAGTATATAAAGCGGAGGCTCGCGGAGCCACTGGTAGAGTGTATAGTGGATATAGCCAGGGAGTGCATAGGCAGTTGTATAAAGTCGATATACCTGGCGGATCTGACGGGCGGAGAGCACAGCTATATAACGGGGCATGGCGGGAAAGACCTTGACGTGATCCTCTACGCCCCGGGGTGCAGGGAGCTAGACGGTAGCTCGGAGGAGGCGCTAGAACGGGCCTTGGACGAGGCGGCTAGGATAATAATCTCTGAGGTGTTCGGCTTCGACCCTATCGAGAAGCTCGGCATCCCTAACGTGATCGAGATACACGTAGTCAGGAGCAAGGAGGACGCTCCCTACTGGAACATGATATTCTCCAGGTTCTCCCGGCTGATCAAGGTCTGGGACGAGGAGAAGGGCCTCATATCAGCCTGAAGGACAGGCGTTCCTCCGATTTCTTAGGCCACAGCCGTATGGCGGGGGAGTACTTGCTACGTATCAATACGCCGTAGCCCAGGGAGTAGTCTGTTATGACGTGGACCTCCAGTAGCTCTGTTTTGCCGCTCATCGAGACGTACCATGCTACTGCCTCCTTTAGTATGGGGTTTAGAGACCTCTCCAGGGCCATCTTTATGTCGTTTTCGAGCCCGGAGACCTTGTCGGCTACCTTTACTATTAGGTCTACGTCCCTGCCCTCGTAGGTGTATACAACCTCTCCCCCGGCTAGGTCTACATAGTATATCTCCTCGACTATATCCTCTCCGAGCAGCTCGACTATGCACTCGGCTATAGCCTCGGCTATCTTCGACTTGAGCCGGGGGATCCATCTATCATTGAAGCTCTTCCCCTCCAGCCTCTCACGGCACTCCATAGCGCGCAGCTCTATCGTACCTACTATGTCGGTCATGGAAAAGGCACCGTGGGCAGCTATACCCACCGGTATAGTAGTCAAGCAGTTCTTTAATAGGTGAGTTTCACAGTAGTCTGTATATGAAGAAATATGTGGATTGCCCCCGGGGGGGCTCCACCTTACTTGAAGACCCTGAAGAGTATCTCGATCAGCGCCAGCACGTCCCTGATCGAGATGACGCCCACGGGCTTCCCGTCCCTGTCGACCACGGGGAGGTGTCTAACGCCAAGCTCCCTGAACTTCTCCATGACCTCGGTTATTGGGGTCTCGGGGTGCACGTAGGCGGGGTCTGGCGTCATGAACTCCCAGACTGGGAGATCGCATATGGGTACCTCGCTCGTCTCCCTGGTCATGGCGCAGGTGAGGTCGCGCTCGGTCAGTATCCCCCTTAGTTCTCCGTCGTTGCCGACTACTAGGACGCTGCCTACCTTGTTGTCGCACATTATCTTTGCGGCTTCCCTGAGGTTTGTCTTCTCGCTTATGGTGAAGGGCGGGGCGCTCATTATGTCCCTGGCTAGTAGTGGTAGCTGTTTCCTGGGTAGCTTTAGGGGTACCATGTTTCTCTCACCGTGTATATCCTATTGGTCCGGAGAGCTGTATATATATTCTAATATGGAATATATGTACGATATGGATCTGGGTATTTAATTCGAAGCCGGGAGGACACACCGGAGGCCCACTACCGCCCACGGGATCCCCAGCCAAGCCTATACAAGCCCACGCCCAGCCCCGTGAAAGTGCTACCGTCATCACCCAGAAACGCTACAACGGGCAAGCCTATCAACCCGGCGATGCCCAGAGACCCGACCAGCAGCTTCAAAAGCCCAGCCGAGTAGAACGCCGCCATGATAGAAGGCTTCAGCCTCATCCCATACATGAACAACTCTAGGAGCTGGCTAGGGGTCCCTCTAACCGATACATCGGCAACCTTACGGGCTACATCAAGCTCCCCCACAGCAACCCCAACGTCAGCCCTAGCAAGGGCCACCGAGTCGTTAACACCATCACCCACAAAGGCAACCCTATAACCCTCCCCCTGCAGCTCCCCGACAAGCCTAGCCTTATCCTCCGGCTTCATACCGCCATAATACTCCTCGATGCCAAGCATCCTAGCCACACGGGCAACATTACCCGGGTCATCACCACTAGCCATCACCACCCTGACCCCACGGGACTTCAGGAACGACACAAGCTCCCTGGCTCCATGCCTAAGCTCCTCCCGGAGGCAGATATAGCCGCTAGCCCCATTGACGACGGCCTCCAGGAGCTTACCACACTCCTCCAGGCGCCCGCCCCTAATCTCCACCTGGAGGCCGCCCGAGGACCCGACTAGGCCCACGCCCCTAACCTCCCTGACACTCAGGGACTCGTCCATGGAGTACCCGTGGAGCGCGCGGGAGACCGGGTGCCTGCTATACTTGGCGTAGCTGCCCACTATGCCGAGGAACTCCATCTTACCATAACCTGGCGGCGGCTCGACCCGCTCCGGGTCCACCCTCAGCTCCGTGAGGGTCCCCGTCTTATCCAATACAACCGCCGTTACATCACTCATGGCTTCGAGGACGCCAGCGTTCCTAACGAGTATCCCGTGTCTCGCGAGCCGGGCGATGGAGTATGACGCGAGGAAGGCCGATGATATTATGAAGGCGCTCGGACACCCCACGAGTATTATGGGCAGCGCCTTCACGGGCCCATACAGGTATAGCACTGGCGCGAAGAGGCCAAGGACTAGCAGCGTGAGCAGGGGAGTGAGCCTCTCTATAACCCTCGTAACCCGGGGCTTCGTCTCCACAGCCTCCCTGGCGAGCCTAACCAGCCTCGCCAAGTGGGACTCCTCGAATCTCTTAAGGACCCTCAGCCGGAGGGGTCCCTCTACGACCAAGCTACCGCTCAGCACAAGGTCACCGGGCTTGACCTCGACTGGCAGGGGCTCTCCGGTGACTAGGGACGCATCTATAACCCCATCCCCCAGGGCCTCTCCATCCAGCGGGACGGCCTCGCCGACCCTCACAATTATAACGTCGCCCGGCTCGACCCTTCTAACGTCTACCTCTATGGCCTTGCCCGCGTATTCCTTTAGGACCTTGTCCCTTACATGGGATGCAATGGCTTCAATCTCCTTCTCGGCCCTCGCCTCTATGAACTCCTCCATTGTCTCAGCTATCCCGTAGAGTAGGAGTATGATTAGCCCCTCGACTAGGAGGCCGTAGTAGAGCGTTACTATGCCGACTACAGCCATGAGTAGGTCTACAGTGAACTCCCTACTCGCCACCAGCTTCGCAAGGAACCTGGCCAGCAGGACTATAGAGAGCAGCGCTAGAACATACCCGGCTACCTTGCCTAGCCCAGTAATGTAGAGTAGCCCGCCGGCCAGGCTCAACAGTGATATGCCCGTGTATAGCGCTATCTTCGGCTTCAACCAGGTCCCGGGAACCACTTGAAGGGCGACAGGGGATTATATGGAGGCGTCATTATGATGAGGTGGAGGCCTAGGGGTGGAGCCACCCGAGGTCACAGAGACCCCCGTGGACTACGGGGTGCTCCCACGGGCCTGCTCCAGGCAGTCTATTGGGCGGTGAACCGGCTTAAAGCCTCAACTCCTACCTACTGGGAGGGTCCCTCTAGCCTATGAGCCTGGAGAGCTCCTCTATGAAGACGTCTACATCGCTAGGGCAGTTGTAGATGTAGAAGCTAGCCCTAACACCCCCCTCGTGGAAGCCCAGGCTGTGGTAGAGCATGTTAGCGCAGTGGGTCCCGGTCCTAACCGCGATCCTACGCTGGCCGAGGCCCAGGCCCACTAGATCCGGGTTCACGCCTTCCACGGCTAGAGTGACGATCCCCTTCCTCCTGGCCGGGTCGCTGGGGCCAATTACCGAGACCTTATCGATACCCTCTAGTCCCCTTAGAGTCTTCTCCACGAGCCTCCTCTCATGCTCTGCAACGTTCTCCATGCCCAACCCCTCCAGGTACTCGATAGCCTTGGCTAAGCCTATGGATTCAATGATTGGGGGCGTGCCGGGCTCAAACCTCCACGGCGGGTCGTCCCAGAGGACCCTAACCTCGCCGTCGACCTGTATCACGTCCTTGATAGTGCCTCCGCCGCCGAGCGGCGGCTCCCACTCAGCCGCCAGGTCACCCCTAATCCACAGCACTCCTATGCCCGTCGGCCCGAGCATCTTGTGGCCTGAGAAGGCGAAGAAGTCTGCACCCAGGCCCCTGACGTCTATTGGCATGTGGGGCGTGCTCTGGGCTCCGTCGACCACCACGAGAGCGCCGTGCTCGTGGGCGATCCCCGATATATCCCTGACGGGGCTCTCGTATCCTGTGACGTTTGAGACGTGTGTAACTGCTACGACCTTGGTGTTCCTCGTTATGAGTCCGCCCAGCTCGTCCCAGCGCGGGACCCCCTCTCGGTCCACGGGGACTATCTTGAGCCTGGCCCCCGTGAGCCTCGACAGCTGCCTCCAGGGGAGTAGGTTGGAGTTGTGCGCGTCGCCCGGCACTATTATCTCGTCGCCGCCCGAGAGGCCAGCGTTGTAGTGTATGAGGAGGGCGGCCAGTTGTATTGCACGGGTGGTCCCCTGGGGTACGAAGACGACCTCGCCCTCCCGGGCTCCTATGAAGCGGGCAACCACCCTATGGGCCTCCTCGTACTCGCGTGTGGCCTCGACGGCCTCAGTATATACTCCCCTGTGCACGTTGGCGTACTTCTTGCCGGCGAACTCTCTCATAGCCTCTAGGACGTTGTATGGTTTTAGGGTTGAGGCGGCGTTGTCGAGGTATATGAGGCCTGTTGAGAGCTCGGGGAAGTCCTTCTTAATGGAGCTACAGTCGAGCAAGGCTGGTCCCGTCTCCTAGGCTGGTTTCCTAGCTACTATCTTATATGTGAGCCCGTCGTACTCCTCCTCCACGATTTCAAGGCCGGAGGCGGTTAGGATGCTCTTCACGTTCCTATAGGGGTAGTACATGTCTTCCCCCTCGACTTCGAGGTAGTCTCCCTCCTTCATCTCCAGTAGGAGTAGCGCGAGCCTGGCCGCTGGCTTGGTCCTACACGACTGGGCCTCTTCTACTGTTAGCTTGAGCGTGTACGCCTTCACCCAGAGCCACCGGTAAATATATACTTGTGCAGGCTATTTTAATACTGGCCTACATATGTTTAGGCTAGGCATATACGTGTGCATGGCCCGGAGGGAGGGACCCTCTACCACCAGCACGGTCTAGGGGGTGGAGGCGTTAGCAGTTCAGCATGGGCATCCATATACCCTTCTCGCATGCAACGCGCTTAGCCCTCTCGTAGCCGGCGTCGGCATGCCTCACGACGCCCAGGCCCGGGTCCGCGGTTAGGACTAGCTCGGCCCTCTTCTCGCTCTCAGGAGTCCCGTCTAGTACGAGGCCTATCCCGGCGTGGATGGAGTAGCCTATACCCACGCCCCCGCCGTGGTGGAAGCACACCCATGTAGCCCCGGCGGCCGCGTTTAGGAGCGCGTTCAGCACAGGCCAGTCTCCTATGGCGTCGCTCCCGTCCCTCATGCCCTCGGTCTCCCTGAAGGGGCTGGCGACGCTACCCGAGTCCAGGTGGTCTCTCCCGATCCACATGGGGCCTATCTCTCCAAGCCGTATCAGGCTGTTCATTATCTTCCCGAACCTCGCCCTCTCGCCATAGCCGAGCCACACGACCCTGGCCGGTAGCCCCTGGAACTTGACGTGCCTCCTGGCCTTCTCGACCCACCTGACAAGCCTCTTGTTCTCCTTGAACGTCGCTATCAGCTCGTCGTCGAGCCTCTCTATGTCCTTGGGGTTGCCTGTTAGGCTCGTGTACCGGAAGGGTCCCCTGCCCTCCTCGAACATGGGCCTTATATAGGCCTGGACGAATCCGGGGAACTCGAAGGCGTCCTTGTATCCCGCCTCGAAGGCCATCTTCCTTATGTTATTGCCGTACTCGAAGACTATGCTCCCCCTCCTCTTGAACTCGACCATGGCCTCGACGTGCTTCTTCATACTCTCAAGAGCCAGCTCCTTATACCTCTCAGGATCCCTCTCCCTCAGGTCACTGGCCTCCTCAAGGGTCATCCCAGCCGGGATATAGCTCAACGGGTCATGGGCAGGAGTCTGATCCGTCACCAGGTCGGGCACCACCCCCTGCCCGAGGATCTCCGGGAAGACCTCGGCAGCGTTCCCCAATAAGCCAATGCTCAAGGGCTCCATCCTCTCCTTGGCCTTCAGCGCCATGTCGAGGGCCTCGTCGAGGCTATCGGTCCACGTGTCCAGGTAGCCATGCCTGATCCTCCTCTCAATCATCCTCTTATCAACCTCGACCACGATAGCCACTCCACCATTCATAGTCGCCGCTAGAGGCTGCGCGCCACCCATCTCGCCCAGGCCAGCTGTAAGGACGAGTCTCCCCTCTAGGCTTCCCCCGGGGAAGTGCTTCTCGGCGGCGAAGGCGAAGGTCTCATAGGTGCCCTGGAGTATACCCTGGGTCCCGATGTATGCCCAGCACCCGGCCGTCATCTGCCCATACATCGTCAGGCCCTTCCCCTCAAGCTCCCTGAAATAGTCCCAGTCGGCCCACTTGGGCACCAGCATGGCGTTGCTGATCACGACCCTAGGAGCCATCTTGTGGGTCCTGAAGACGGCGACCGGCTTGCCCGACTGCACCACGAGGGTCTGGTCCTCGCTCATCTCCATCAGCGTCTCCGCTATAGCCTCGAAGGCCTCCCAGCTCCTCGCAGCCCTCCCGGTCCCACCATAGACTATGAGGTGCTCCGGGTCCTTGGCCACCTCGGGGTCTAGGACGTGGAAGAGCATCCGGAGGGGTCCCTCAAGCTGCCAGGACCCGCTCTTGACATGCATATCCCAGCCACGTATGTGGCGTACACGCAGCCTCTCCCAGGGCCTGTAGTAGCCCTCCTCGATCAGCCTCATGATGCCGCGGCCAGAATACTTCTCCCTAATCCATCCCGGAACACTAGAATCCTGCACTGGGTAATACACCTCGGATACTTCATGTAACCAGAGGGTGGCGTAGAGGGGATAAATTAATGAGGGGGTCTAGCCTTCCTCAGACTTGAGCTTCTCGTAGAGTATGGAGAGGTTCTCCCTACGCCTCCTCACATACTCCAGAGCCGTCCCGCTGTCAACCTCTATCATCAGGCCCCCGGCTAGGCCTATGTAGACGCTCCGGGGCTTCAACTCGCCTATCAGCTTCTCAGCCTCCTCCAGCTCGTCGATCGTAGCCTTTATCTCCGCCAGCAGCCTCTGCCTCTCCACCATCCTCCCAGGAGCACTCAAGGGCCCGGTCACCTCCCCCGGGCTTGGTAAAGAATTATGGGTGTTAGCTGCTGTAGAGGGTCCCTCTCAGCCATTCGGGGCTGGGAGGGGGTTAGCCCCCGGCCTCCTCAGGCTTCTGCATCTCCGCTACGAGCTCGCTTATCCTGGCGTTGAGCTCCTCAAGCTTCCTCCTCAGGTCTAGCCTCAGCTGTTCGAGCGCCCTTATCCTCTCGTTGATTAGCTCCTTCGCCTCGTCCATGGTGGCTTCTACGCTGAGTCTTCCTCCTACTCCCATTATCACGTGGCTGGTGTCGACTATCTTCGCGCGTATGAAGTTCCCTGCCCCTATGGGTACTAGTACCGTCTTGTCGCTCCCCTTCTCCTTTATGTAGTCTAGGGTCTCTAGCACGGTGGCTAGGTCCAGTATCGTGGCGTCTATCGTAGCTATCTGCTGCCTTAGGCTCTCGGCCTGGCCGAAGAGGGTTCTAAGCTCCTCCTCGACCTTGTTTACCTGGGTGGTCTTTGCCTCCTGGGCCATCCCTTCTCACCGTTTGTATATTGCAGCCTCCACTTATTTATTAAGATTTGGACAGCATCTTTTAGTAGAAACACTTATCTATGGATAGAAGCCACTCTATAATATTATAAACAGGGGGCCGGGAGACCCTGGACCCACTACTATAAGAGGCCAGAGGGACCCTCCCAGAAACAGGTGTAGGCCATAGTGAATGGCAACCCCGAACTATTCACAGAGCCCGGAACACCCCTCCTAAGAGACCCCCAGAACGAGAGCATAGCCAGCCTCGAAGAAACCCAGTCGATAGCACTACTCGGAATACCATGGGACTGGGGCATAACAGGCAGGCCCGGAGCCAGGCTAGCACCCCAAGCGGTGAGAAACATCCTCTACAGCCTCAAAACCCACAGCCCCAGATACGGGAGGCTAGCGCTGAAGCCCAGGGACCTAGGAGACGTAAGGATACCACCCGGAGACTGGGACCTCGCCGGCAAGAGGATCGTGAAGGCCATGGAGTTCGCCTACAGGAACTACAAGCACGTACTCGTACTGGGAGGAGACCACAGCATAACAGAGTGGACTGTGAAGGCTCTACTAGAGACCAGTGGAGGAAGCGTGGGCATCCTACTACTAGACGCCCACTACGACATGAGGAGCGTCGAAGAGGGTTACACGAGCGGCATGTGGCTATGGAACCTCTACAAGGCCTACGGCGACAGGATAAGGGCCGCGATAGTCGGGGTGGGGGACTACGCTAACCCGCCCTATTTAGCCGAGAGGGCTGAGGAGGCGGGCTTCAAGGTGATATCGGCCGAGGAGGTCTTATCGGACCCCTCGACAGTGTACGAGGCAGTGGAGTACCTGGAGGGGAGCTCAGACGCCTACTATGTCAGCATCGACATGGACCACCTGGACCAGGCCTATGCGCCGGGCGTGAACGCGCCCTCGATAGTAGGACTGCACCCACACCACACCCTCATGCTCCTAGAGGAGGCCATACCGGTGCTGAGGCCCGTCGCTATAGACCTGGTGGAGGTGACTCCGCTGACCGACGTCGGGGGCATGACTGTGAGGATAACGGCTTACCTGGCGGCTAAGATCCTCCACCTCCTGGAGAACACCATGGCTAGGGGATGACTCGTCCAGAGGACGGGGGGGATTCCCGGGAAGGGGGGGGGGTAAAAACGTGGGTTTATATGGTGTGGGGTTTCCCTCCGGCGCCACGCTACCTGGGTATTAGGCTGAAGAGCTCCTCGGCCTTCTTTATGGACTCCTCGTCCTTGACTAGGAGGCTGCCTATTATCACGATCAGTAGGTTTACTAGTAGGCCCCATAGGCCCTCGTAGACGCCGAGGTACTTCCCTATCGTCAGCTTCATCCCGACGGCCACAGAGGCGCCCACTATCATGCCTAGTATGGTGGGCACCCTGGCCATCCTCTTCCAGTAGAGTCCCAGTAGGAAGGCTGGAGCCGCCTGTATTAGGACCTCGAACTTTATCTCTGTTAGGTGCCATAGCGTGGTCCTGGGCACCATCCCCACTAGGAATATTATCGCTATGAGTATGACCGCCGTGATCTTACCCACGAGGGTGGCCCTCTTCTCGTCGGCCTCCCGGTTGACCCACTCCTTGTAGATGTCCTTTGAGAGCATGGATCCTATGCTTAGCAGCACCGAGTCGGCCGTGGATTGTATGGCTGCGAGTACTGCCATGAACATTATCAGGGTTATTATGAAGTATATCACTCCCTCGTTGGCGAGCATGGACATGAAGAGTGGGAAGGCCTTATCGCTCTCTATCTTGCTGAGACCCGGGAAGTAGTAGCGGGCCTCAATGCCTATCAGTAGGATTGCCAGCGGGGTTATCAGTGGCATGAACGCCAGGCCCGAGATAGACCTCTTAAGGGTCTTCTCGTCCTTGGCCGCGTATATCCTCTGTATGGCCTGCGGGTACACGGCTGCCCCTATCCCGACGAGTATGTAGATGAGGACCCAGGTCTGTATCCACTTCTTGACGGGCGGGTGGATGAACTTGGCGGTCTTCTCGCTGGCCAGCCACGCCTTCACGGCGGGGCCGAGCGGGTACTTGAATGCCATGATGGCCATTACGGCTATTAGGCCTGTCACCATTATGGCTCCCTGTATGAAGTCGGTCCACACGACTCCCTTCCAGCCGCCGAGCCACTCGTAGACTACCATCACTGCTACCAGGAATAGGGCTCCGGCCCAGTAGGGGACTAGGCCCTCTGTTATGCCCTCGAAGGCGTGCCCCATGGATGTGACCTGTTCGAGGAGGTAGTTGCTCAGCCCATAGAGCATTAGGAGTGATGCTATAAGGGCTGCTAGCGGGCTGTTGAACCGGTCCTTTATGAAGTCTGCCGGCGTTATGTATTCTCTCTTCTTGGAGATCACGTATAGCCTCGGCGCGAACCATAGGTATGTCAGGTATATCATTAGGAAGAATGGGACTGATATCACCCACCAGAAGCCTATCCTATACGCTTTGCCAGCGTAGGATACGAAGGTGTTGCCGCTGTACTGGGTCGCGTAGAGTGTGAAGAAGAGGAATAGCGCCCCGGTGGCCTTGCCGCCGAGGAAGTAGTCTTTTAGCGTGAGCTTCCTCTGCCTGTAGATGTATCCTAGCACTAGTAGTATTATCGAGTAGATTATGACGCCTATCAGGACGTATACTCCCATGTTGCTCGTCTGGGCCATCACGCCTCACCCTCCCTAGGCGGCTCTAGGTTCCAGAAGTAGTGGGCTACCGCCATGATCGAGACCGCTAGTACTATCGTCCAGAAGAGCACTACCCAGACCCATAGCGGTATCGATAGGTATAGCTTGCTGTACTCGGGCCCCTGGGTGTACCATGGGATGGTCAGGATGGTTATCACTAGTAGTAGTATGAAGACCCATGGGTAACGGGACGGTTCCTTGGGCTTAAAACCCTCCGGCATAGAAACCACCATACCCACTATTAGGGGATTATCTGTTAGGTAATTGCAATCGATAATAGTTTTAATCCTGGATATCAAACATGTTTGAATTCGAGCATAACTACGAGGCACAGATCCCTATACTAGGAGTGGTGACTGCATGACCTCCAGCAAGCTCAAACTACTAAGGATAGACGTGGACCAGAGGAACTGCCCGCTAGCAGACGCGACTAGAGAGCTAGGCTCTTACATAGAGATAACCAGCGCCGCCCTACAGGGGGACGACAGCCTACTACTCCTCTGGGTCAAGGGCAGGAACATGAGGGAATTCCTGAGGATGCTCAGGGAGAGCAGCGCTGTAAAGAGGTACCACGTCCTCTACCGCGACAGGGATAGCGCGTGGATCTATATGGTGAAGGAGAGCAGTGGTATACTGAAGACGATACACGGCTCCCAGGGACTCCTCGCCTCGTCGATAATAATAAGGGGCGGCGTGAAGCGCTTCAACGTCGTACTCCCATCCAGTAACATGAAGCTGTTCAAGAGGCAGGTGAGCGAGAACCTTGAGAGGAGGGGTATGAGCGTCTCGATATACACGCTCTCCGACGAGGGGATAGCTGGCCCCGTGAGCACGACGGGCTTGCACGTGCCCTTCTCCTTCGTGAAGGTGGATATACTGAGTAGGCTGACGAGCATGGAGAGGCTCTTGATGAAGGACGCCCTGAGGGAGGGGTTCTTCGAGTGGCCTAGGAGGAGCGACCTGGCGAAGATAGCCGAGAAACATGCTATATCCAAGGCGACCCTCTCATACCATATAAGGATGGCGGAGAAGAAGATATTCGAGGTCCTGGAGTCCAAGTATGGGCTATTGGAGGATTGATCCCACCGTATACTCTCTTTAACATGTTTTAAGACCACCTAATATAACTTCGCGCACGGTATAATAGATACGAGGGCTTCTATCATGCAGGAAGTTCCTCCACTAAAGGGGGTTAGGGTACTTGAGCTGGGCCACATAGTCGCGGCCCCCTTCGCCGGAATGATACTACACGATCTAGGAAGCGAGGTCATAAAGGTCGAGAAGCCGGGTGGAGAGATAGCCAGGGACCTGCCGGACCAGGGGCCGAGCATCTTCTACGCCCTCAACAGGGGCAAGAAGAGCGTGGTGATCAACCTGAAGGACGAGCGCGGCAGGGAGGCATACCTGAGGCTCGCCTCCAAGGTCGATATCATAGTGGAGAACATGGGTCCCGGGGTCGTAGAGAAGCTGGGCATAGGCTACGATGACGTGGTCAAGTACAACGACAAGGTAATATACGTCTCTATCAAGGGCTTCGGGAAGGGGATACACGAGAAGAGGCCGGCCCTCGACGTGGTAGCCCAAGCCCTATCGGGCCTCATGAGGGTCACCGGCCACCCAGGCGGCGAGCCCGTAAGGGTCGGGACCAGTATAGCAGACATGCTAGCCGGGCTATACGGGGTCCTACAAGCCATACTAGCACTCTACAGGGACAACAGGCCCACATTCATAGAAGCACCACTCTACGACAGCCTCGTAAGCATAATGGCATACTGGGTGACCTACGTGCAGGTGATAGGAAGGGAGCCAGAGCCCATAGGCTCGGGCCACGCCGTCTGGGCACCCTACCGGGCCTTCAAGGCCAGGGACGGATGGGTCTTCATAGGAGTCACGAGCGACAAGCACTGGGCCAGGTTCTGCCAAGCCCTCGGCTTCGACGACCTCCTAGCCGATGAGAGGTTCAAGACCAACCAGGGGAGGGCCAGGCACAAGAAGGAGCTAGAGTCGATCATACAGGCCCGCCTCCAGGGCCTTGAGAGAGACTATATCGTCGAGAAGCTAACCCAGGCCGGCGTGCCGGTGGCCCCAATAAGGAACGTGGGAGAGGTGGCCAGGGACGAGTACCTGGTTGAGAGGGGCATACTACGCAAGGGGCTAGGGCTGAGGGGAGAGGAACTCCTCTACATCACGTCACCACTCCTAACCAGGGGCTTCACAGTGAACCCGCCAGGCCGACCCCCGCATCCAGGCGAGCACACGGTGGAGGTTCTATCAAGCCTCGGATACAGTATGGGGGAGATAGAGGCCCTGGCCCGCAAGGGGGTGGTGTACATCCATGGCCAAGGTTAGGCTCTACGATACCACTCTCCGCGAGGGCACCCAGTCGCCTGTGGCGCGGATAACGCCTGATGTGAAGATCGAGGTCATAAGGATACTGGACGAGCTGGGCGTCGACGCGGTCGAGGCGGGCTTCCCGAGGGCCGATCCAAGGGATGTAGAGGTCATGAAGAAGGCTAGAGAGTTCGTGTCGCGCGTCGAGCTCAGCGGGTTCGCGAGGTCCGTCGAGAAGGATATACAGCTCGTGAAGGAGGCTGGGGCCGATATAGTCCAGGTCTTTATACCCGGCTCCGACAGCCAGCTAGCAGCGATCATGGGCGTCTCCTGGAGCGACGCGATGTCTAGACTAGAGCACGCCATAGAGTATGGTAATGGCCTGGGCCTCCGGGTCTATGTCGCAGTCACCGACGCGGTCAGGGCCCGGGAGGAGGTTCTGCGCCGCATAGCCGGGATCGCGTTGAGGAAGGGGGCGGAGGAGATCGTCTTGGCCGACACGATAGGCGTCGGCGTTCCAGACGAGATAGCCGGGATCGTATCCGTTGTGCTCGACGAGGGCTTCGAGAGGGTCGGCCTGCACCTCCACAACGACCTGGGCCTGGCGACGTGCAACGCGCTGGCCGGGATAAAGGCCGGTGCAACGGAGATACAGGTGACTATAGGCGGGATAGGCGAGAGGCTGGGGAACACCCCTCTAGAGGAGCTGGCGGCTATAGCCAGGGTGAAGGGCCTCTTCGAAACCAACATAGAGTACGGGAAGCTGATCCCGCTGGTCAGGAAGGCCCTGGAGGTCATGGGGGTCAAGCCGTACCCGTTGAAGCCCGTCATAGGCGACTACGCCTACCTACACGTCTCCGACATACACGTGTACTCTACATTCAGGTACCCGGGCTCCTTTGAGGCCTTCGACCCCTCGATATTCGGGGGCCAGCGGGTTGTTAGGTTCGGCACTCTAACCGGGGCCAAGTCTGTGAAGTACGCCTTGTCGAGTAGGGGTATAGAGGTTAGCGATGAGGAGGCCAGGGAGTTGGCGAGGCTCGTGAGGCGTAGGGCTAAGGGCGTCGACGACTATAGTGTCGACGACCTGGTAAGGTTCCTGGAGGAATTGAGGTCTGGCTGATGGCCATGGACAGGCGTACTATGACTGAGAAGCTCTTTGCAAGAAAGCTCCCGGGGAAGGAGGCTGCTCCGGGAGAGATAGTCACGGTGGAGCCAGACCTGATCGGAATGCACGATATACTGGGCCATGTAGTCGTTGACATAATAGAGTCGCTCGCCGTCAAAGAACTCAAGGCGGCCGACAGGACGGCTATATTCATAGACCACGCGGCCCCGCCGCCTTCACCGCTCTACGCGAAGATACACAAGCAGCTCAGGGACTTCGCCCGGAGACATGGTATAAAGATGTTCTACGACGTCGGCTATGGCATAATGCACCAGGTGGTCTTCGAGGAGGCGCTGGTGAAGCCCTGGGACTTCTTCATAGCAAGCGACAGCCACACAGTGACCCTGGGAGCCGCCGGGGCGTTCGCCACGGGTATTGGGTCCACCGACATAGCCTACGCTATAGTGACTGGCGAGACTTGGATGAAGATACCGGAGTCCTACAGGGTGGAGCTTGCGGGGAGGCTGCGGGAGTGGGTTTACGGGAAGGATATTGTACTAGCCTTGATAGGCATGGTTGGGTTGACGTGGGCGAACTACAAGGCCCTAGAGTTCACCGGCGAGGGGCTCAGGGGGATCCCGATGGCCGACAGGTTGACTGTCTCCAATATGAGCGTCGAGATGGGGGCCAAGGCCGGGCTCTTCGAGGTCGACCAGGTGGCCATCGAGCACTATAGGGGGATGGGCATCAGTGTTAGGGAGCTGCACCCCGACAAGGGAGCCTACTACCGGGACGAGCTGACGATCGAGCTGGACAGGCTAGAACCCATGATAGCGGCTCCCCCGGGCCTGGATAACGTGAAGCCCGTGAGCGAGCTAGAGGGCTTGGAGGTAGACGAGGTCTTCATAGGGAGCTGCACCAATGGCAGGGAGGAGGACTTCGAGGCCGCGGCCAGGATACTCAAGAGGGGTAGAGTGCACGAGAGGGTCAGGTGTATAGCAATACCGGCCACCAGGAGGATATACCTGAGCCTCCTCAGGAAGGGCGTAGTAGACACGCTGGCCTCGGCAGGGTGCACGGTAACGTATGGAACCTGCGGCCCCTGCTGGGGAGGCCACTTCGGCGTAGCGGGCCCGGGCGAGGTGATCCTGTCGACGAGCAACCGCAACTTCATAGGCAGGATGGGCGACCCCTCAGCAAAGATATACCTCTCCAACCCAGCGGTCGCCGCCGCGACTGCCCTCAGGGGAGAGATAACCGATCCACGCACGGGGGTGTAGCTGGTGCAGCTCGGTAGGATAACCGGATACACCTACATACTAGGCGACAACATAGACACAGACGTGATAATACCAGGCCGCTACCTAGCGTTGAAGAAGCCAGAGGTACTGGCCCGCCACGCGCTAGAAGCCATAGACCCGGGCTTCCACGAGAAGGCGAGGAAGGGGGTCATAATCATAGCCGGGAAGAACTTCGGCATGGGGAGCAGCAGGGAGCAGGCAGTCATAGCCTTGAAGGCCGCCGGAGTAAAGGCGGTGGTAGCGGAATCCTTCGCCAGGCTCTTCTACAGAAACGCTGTAAACAACGCCCTACCAGTAGCAGAGTGCACCCTAGACAGGAGCACGCTAGACAACGACCTGCTCGCCGAGCTGGACTACTCCGAGGGCCTCCTACGGATACCGGAGAAGGGCGTATGGGTCAAGTGCAAGACCCCCACGGGGTACGCCCGCTACATAATAGAGAAGGGAGGCCTACTCAACATACTACGCGAGAGAACCACTGTTAAACCCTAACAGGGCCCCCCGGTGCCCTCCTTCTTTCCTCTCACGTATAAAGGCGTACAGAGACCCAACTACACCCACGGGGGTCTCCCCCCGGGGCAAGCCCCTATGCCTAGGGTAGACCTGTTAATCCATAATATCGGGGAGCTAGTCACCTTCCGCGAGGGACCCCTACCCGGGTCTAGGGCTAGGGACCCTAAGGCCGCCGGCATAATCCACAACGCTGCAGTCGCGATCCGGGGCGGTAGGATCGTCGACGTAGGGCCGAGCGGCGGCCTACGAGCCCGTTACAATGGGACGGTCGAGATAGATGCCGGGGGCAGGCTCGCGACCCCTGGGCTGGTGGATAACCACACACACCTGGTCTTCGCTGGTAGCAGGGAGGACGAGTTCGAGCTCAAACTCCTAGGCTATAGCTACGCCGAGATACTGGCCCGGGGAGGCGGGATATACAGGACTGTTAGGGCGACTAGGGAGGCCAGCGTCGGGGAGCTGAGGGCTCTAGCCCTGAAGAGGCTTAGGCTGATGGTCGAGCACGGGACCACGGTTGTCGAGGTGAAGACGGGGTACGGGCTACTCCCGGAGTATGAGTTGAAGATGCTGAGGGCCCTGGAGGGGCTAGACGCCCCAGGCCTGCCGCGGATAGTGCCGACGCTCCTAGCCCACGTGATCCCCGAGGAGTACAGGGAGAGACGGGGCGAGTATGTCGACCTCTTCATAAGAGAGCTCATCCCCAGGGCCCGGGAGGAGAAGGTCAAGCCGGTATACGTTGACGTCTTCTGCGACCGGGGAGTCTTCACGGTGGAGGAGACTAGGAGGATTATAGAGGCCGGGCTGCGCCACGGCTATAGGGTTAGGCTCCACGCCGACGAGCTAGCCTACATAGGCTGCAGCGCCCTGGCCGGAGAATACCCCATCGACAGCCTGGACCACCTGGAGTACCTGCCCCCCGAGAACGCTAGGCTACTGGCCGAGAGGGGCACGGTTGCAACGCTACTCCCCACCAGCATGCTCACAGTGTTCTCCGACAAGAAGCCGCCGGTGGAGGAGTTGAGGAGGGCTGGCGCGGTCATAGCGGTGTCAACCGACTACAACCCCAACAACATGAACCCGATACTATCAACCACGATGGACCTCTCGACATACCTCTACAGGATGACCCCCTTAGAAGCCCTCGCGGCCACTACTATAAACCCGGCCAGGAGCCTGGGCCTCGACGACGTGCATGGAAGGATAGCCCCGGGAGCCTACGCCGACATAGTAGTGTGGGACATGCCCAACTACAGGTGGATAGGCTACGAGTGGGGCTATGATAGGGTGTTGACGGTCGTCGCCAGAGGGACCATCGTGAGGGACCTGATAGGGGGAGTTGAGAACCCGTGATAACCGAGACCCTGCCATGCAGGAGGGATGAGGCCCTCTCCCTCCTAGATGATACAATGAGCTGGCTGGGCTCCAGGGCCAGGGCAACCCTAGCGGTCGGTGGTGTAGTGGTTTTGGCGTCGCTGGCCATGGGCCTGCTGGGCCCCGTAGAGGTTAGATTCATGGGCCTGGCCTCTGCAGTGCTAGTCCTGGTAATCGCCTTGTGGCTATACAGGGGGAACCGGAGGCTTCTCGCCCAGGTGCGGGACTTCAGGGCGGCACTGGCTTCTGGTACTATAAATTTAGAGGACTACTGTGACATAGCCCTGGTCACAGCGGTCGTGGCCTACCACTTGAAGAGGACTGGTAGCATTGCACCCGGTAGGGGTACGGGTAGAAGGTAGGGGGTTGGAGAAGGCCAGGAGCGGCTCCGCGGTAGTCTATAGGAAGTGGGTCACCCCGCCTTACAGGCTCGCGCCGGGGACCCTCATCGAGCTGAGGGACCCCAGGGGCGAGCCTGTTGCCTGTGGGCTGTGGGAGCCTGAGGGGCCCGTCGCGGTCAGGGTGTTGGCCCGGGGAGAGTGCGGGTGGAGGGACCCGTCTGAGGCTCTTAGGGATAGGCTCCAGGCCTCTTTCGCGGCCCGTAGGGCGGTTGGGCTCGTGGAGACGGGGAGTTATAGGCTGGTTAATAGTGATGGGGACTATCTCTCGGGTCTCATTGTAGACGTGTTTGGGGGCGAGATAGCGGTTCTACAGTCGAGTAGCCTAGCCATGGACTACCACGTGGAGGAGCTGGCAGACTCTATAGTAGAGTTGACGGGCGTGGATACGGTCTACGAGAAGAGTACGCAGCGTAGTAGGAGGGATATAGGGCTTGAGCCGAGGAGGCGGTGGATACGGGGCTCCAAGTCCAGGACGATCCACGAGGAGTGGGGCGCCAGGTTTGTAGTCGACGTGGTGCGCGGCCAGAAGACGGGCTTCTACCTAGACCAGCGGTTCAACAGGCTTGAATTCATGCGATTGGCCGGTGAGGGTGATAGGGTGCTCGACGTGTTCTCCTACACTGGGGGCTTCGGTATACTGGCGGCTTTGGCTGGGGCCCGGGAGGTCGTGTTTATCGAGGAGGATCCTGTTGCGGTGGAGTTGCTCCGGGAGAATCTCCGGTTGAATGGCGTGGGCAATTATAGGATTGTGCATGGCTCTGTTTGGGGTGTTGAGGGGGTTCCTCCCGGTTATTTCACGCTTGTCGCTGTTGACCCCCCGGCTTTTATCCAGTCTGGTGATCCCGGCGCTGTTAGGAGGGGTGTGGGGGCTTATCGGAGAGTTTATCGTTGGAGTGTTTCTAGGGCTGTGCCTGGTGCTAGGGTTTACTTGAGTAGTTGTAGTTATTTTCTTTCGAGGGATTTGTTTTTGGGTGTTGTGAATAGTTCTGTTGGTGATTATAGGATTCTTGGTAGTCTACGTGGTGCTGCGCCGGATCACGTCTTCCGGGGCGAGGAGTATCTTGATTATTTGAAGGGGGTTTTCCTCTACCTGGGTTGATCGCTTGTATTCCTGGATTTATATTAGAGTTTATATTATTATTCTAATTTATTGAATTGATGAGATGTTAATGCTTTAATATCGCGGCCACATACCATAACTGAGGGGTGTCACGAAATGAAGGCCAAAACAATACTAGCTATGGTCTTACTCGTCACACTACTCGCGCCAGCAACCCTCCCACTCGTAAGCCACGCAGCGGCGCCAGAGCTGACCGGGGACTGGGAAGCCGACGTATTAGCCGTTGGCCGCTGGCTGCAGGAGAACGGCGTGACCCAGGTGCACTACACGGTCCAGGCGGCTGGTGACCCCAACAGCGTCATGAGGATGTACGGTATAGTCGAGGCCGCCCACAGGATCAACGACGTATGGAGCAAGAACGGTATAAACGTGGAGGTAAAGGTTGACACCAACTGGGAGTCCAGCTTCAGCAAGCAGTTCGACAACTTCGTGACCCAGTACGACCTCGGCCAGAACGGCGACTTCTTCGTCAACAGCTACATCTACATAGCAACACTCGCAGCCGACGGTAGGCTGCTCGACATAACGCAGTGGGTCAACAAGTACTGGGACAGCGTCTTCAAGGACTTCTACAAGCCCCTAATGGACGCCGCCAAATACCAGGGCAAGTACTATGGAATCCCGCAGGACACCGAGGCAAGGCCACTATACATCAGGAAGGACGTGGCGAAGTGCATGGGCTGGAACCTAGAAGGCCTGGACGAGAAGGTGAAGAACGGCGAGTTCACCTGGAAGGACGTCTACGCCAAGGCCAAGGAGGCCGTTGAGAAGGGATGCAGCGACTGGGGACTCATACACAGGAAGGGAAGCGCCCACCCAGACCTGATACAGTTCATATTCGCCTTCAACGGCCAGCTCTACGACCCCGACACGGGCAAGCTAGTCGTAGACAGGACCGCGGTCTACAAGTGGCTCGCCACCGAGAAGGCATTCGCAGACGCCAAGCTACTGCCACGCAACATAATGGACTGGGACTGGGCCACCCAGATACACCCAACCATAGTCGGCGCTAGGAAGGCCGACGGCGGGACGGGTAACACGCTCTTCGACATAGGCGGTACATGGTACTGGACCGAGTGGCAGACGAAGGACTACTATCTAGACCCGCAGACGGGTCAGAAGAGGCCGCTAACCCCTGAGGAGGTCAAGGAGAAGTTCTACTACACGTTATTCCCAGCCGGCGAGCCTGGCGACAAGCCAGTAACCCTGAGCCAGCCATTCATGTGGATGATAGCCGCCAACGCGGGCAAGGACAACCCGCACTTCGACGACCCAACCTATAAGACCGTCTACCAGGAGCTAGCCTTCCTAATGGTGGTAGCCGCCAGCGACCCGGTGATAAACGCGGTCCACAGCGTGATATCGGCCCACGTGCCTGTGAGGAAGGAGGCCTCAGCCCTCCTCAAGGACGAGGAGTTCATAAACAACCTGCTAAGCCTAAAGCTGCCCTTCTCGCAGGAGGTGATAGACGCTATAGCCCCGATAGTCCAGAAGACCGCTAACCCGATAAACATAGAGTTCCTGGCTAACGTGAGCTACATGCTAGACTACACCCACCTAGCGCCAAGCCACCCATACTACTCGAAGCTGGCCGACGTGTTCAAGCAGGCGGTCGACAGGGTGCTCAAGGGGCAGATGACCCCGGAGCAGGCGGTCAACTTCATAGAGGATAGCGTGAAGGCCGACCCAGACCTCTCCGGGAGCGTAGAGTTCAAGGGCTCCATACCACAGGGCTGGAGCCTAGTGCCAACCGCTACACAGACCACACAGCAGCCAGCCCAGACGACCACCACAAGCCAGGCCGCCAGCCCAGAGACCACGACAACAACCACGACCGGCGGCAAGGGCGGGACCTCAACCGCCCTGGTAGTCGGGGTAGTGGTGATCATAATCATAATAGTGGCGGCGTACCTAGCCCTAAGGGGTAAGGGGCAGGGCTAGATGCCCAAGCCAAGACTGGACAGGAACAACGCAATATTTTTTCTATTACCGGCTCTAATCCTCATCATAGCCTTCTACATACTCCCCCTCATAGTGACGGCCTGGGTAAGCTTCACCCCCCTCAGGAACTGGCGCGTGAGCCTGCTAACCGAGTTCATCGGGCTCAAGAACTACGAGAACCTATTCCACTTCGTGGCGAAGCACCCCCTGGGAGGGCTGGTGGTCAAGACGACTATAGTATTCGTGGCGTTCACCCTTATAGTAAACGTGCTGGGAGGCCTGCTACTAGCCATAATGACCTATATTATAGAGGAGCGCGTGAGCCTATCCTTCAGGCTACTCTGGCTCCTCCCCAGGATGACCCCCCTGGCGGTCTTCGGCCTCATATGGTACTACTTCTTCTACGGCAGCCCCGAGGGCACTCTCAACGCGTTCCTGCTGAGGCTCGGTCTGATCGACAGCCCCCACTTCTGGGGCACGGAGCCCCAGTTCCTCCCCTGGAGCGCGTGGTCTATCATAGTATTCGTCAACGGCATCGTCGGGGTGAGCTATGGGCTGATAATATTCTACAGCGCGTTCAAGAACATACCACCAGAGCTCATCGTGGCCGCCAGGGTCGACGGGGCTTCAACGTGGCAGATAGTCAGGCACATACTCGTACCAATGACCAGGTGGCACTTGGTGTTCGTCACCGTATGGCAGCTCTTGAGCCTGGTGACCAGCTACACCCACCTCTTCGTGCTGGTGGACTGGCGTATTGTAGATGAGTGGTATGGGACGACCTGGGCGCTCTTCGTGTTCAACGAGGCCTTCGGAGCCGTCAAGAACCAGGGCCTGGCCGCGGCGGCAGCCGTCATACTAGTGATAATCGGTAGCCTACTCGGCCTGCTCACGCTCCGGATAATGAGGTTCGGGAAGATAACCCCACAGCCCCGGGGTGACATATAGTGGCTGGTGGCAGGGACGAGATCAAGGGGCCTCTGGCTACTGGCAAGGGGGCGGCGCTAGTCATAGGAGTACTGCTCCTGGCCTCCATGCCCCTCATACTAGCCTACACCACCCTGGTGCTGACGAGCTTCGCCGACACCATAGTGTCTAACCCGTGGGTCGAGTTCCACTGGACTCTAGACAACTGGAGGGCCTTCTTCCGGGGAGAGCTGAGCACGACCCACGCCAGGATATACACCACCGGGGAGATAGTTAGGATGATCGGCAACACCTTCATAGTAGCCCTTGGGGTTACGCTCGTAGTGCTCTTCGGGAGCGTCACGAGCGCTTACGCCTACTCCCGGATAAGGTACCGGTGGAGGATGGGGAGCCTCAAGCTACTCCTCCTACTCCACGCCTTCCCCGGGGTGGCGTTGATAGTCGGGGTATACACGATATACTACTATACGCTGGTGAAGTATGTCCCAGCCTCCAGCAGGGTGCTCTACTCGTTCATCTTCGTAGTCTTCGCCAGGGCCAGCCTAGAGATACCCATGGCCATATGGGTCTTGAAGGGCTTCTTCGACAGGGTCCCCTGGGAGCTCGAATGGTCAGTCATCATCGACGGGGGGAGCCGGTGGACCGCGCTTAGGCACGCTGTGCTGCCACTGGTCAAGCCGGGGATAGCGGCTATAGCGATATTCGCGTTCCTAGCCGGCTGGGAGGACCTGATATACGTGATGATATTCCTACCGCCCAACCAGAAGACCCTCGCCACCTTCATAGAGGGCCAGCTGGCCAGCGGGAGCCTTGAGACGAGCTATCTACCCATAATGGCGGCCGCCGGCACCCTCTACCTATTGCCCACGATCATCTTCTTCATATTTACGCAACGCCTACTACTAGAGACTATGAGCGGCGGGCTTAAGGGGTGAGCCAGGGATGGTCTCGATACAGCTGGTGAAGGTGACGAAGCGCTTCCAGAACGTCGAGGCTGTAAGGGACATCGACCTAGAGATACCCGACGGCAAGTTCACGGCGCTACTAGGTCCGAGTGGGAGCGGGAAGACCACGCTTCTATACCTCATTGCCGGGATATACAAGCCCACCCGGGGCAAGATACTATTCGACGGGAGAGACGTCACAGGCCTCAAACCAAACGAGAGGAACATAGGCCTCGTCTTCCAGAACTACGCCCTATACCCCCACATGACTGTCTACGAGAACATAAGCTTCCCCCTGAGGCTCGCCAAGAAGCCAAAATCCCATATAGACAGGAAGGTGAATGAGGTAGCCTCCATGCTCCAGATAAAACACCTACTAGACAGGTACCCCTCCCAGCTGAGCGGTGGGCAGCAGCAGAGGGTCGCCCTGGCGAGGGCCCTAGTCAAGGAGCCCAGCGTGCTCCTCCTAGACGAGCCCCTAAGCAACCTAGACGCGATGCTGAGGCTGAGGATTAGGAGCGAGTTGAAGAGGCTCCAGAGGGACCTCGGCATAACGGCCGTCTACGTGACCCACGACCAGAGCGAGGCCCTGGCTATGGCCGATAAAATCGTGGTCATCCATAACGGGGTGATACAGCAGGAGGGGGACCCGCACGAGGTCTACAGGTATCCCCGGAACGTGTTCGTGGCAAGCTTCATAGGGAGCCCTCCAGCCAATATATTCCCGGCTAGGGTCGACCTCTCGGAGGAGCCCTGCGTAATACTGCCCGGAGGAAAATACTGTCCACGGGGGATCCTTGCCGAGAGGCTGAGGAGGCTCGGGAAGGACACCGTGTTGTTCGGCTTCAGGCCGGAGGACGTTGAGCTCGTGGATGCGCCCCGCCATAACGGGGGAGTAGTCATAGAGGCTGAGGTCTACACTGTAGAGCCCCTGGGCAGGGAGGTCATAGTCACCGTGAGGATAGACGGTAACATGGCCAAGGTGCTGGCCCCTCCAGGGGTTAACAGGAGGATGGGTGACAGGGTCTACATCGTGGTCCCCAGGGATAAGATAATGCTCTTCGATCCCGACACCGAGAAGAACCTTAGGAGCCTAGACTAGGCCCTCCTCCCTGAGGACCCTCGACACAAGACCCGGCCTATCAGATATGATTCCATCCACCCCGGCCCTAGCCACCCGGACGGCGTCTTCGCTCCTGTTAACGGTCCACGCGAATACGAGTAGGCCCTCCTCGTGGAGCCTCGACACAGTGTTTGGGTCGACGTAGTCCTTCCTCAGGGTCACCCCGTCGGCCCCGCTCATATGGGTGCACTCGACTATGTCGTAGGGCATTATGCTGTATGAGGCTAGTATGCCCGTCGCGTCCACGGTCTCCTTGAACTGTTTTATGTGTCTGTGGTCTTCCATTGACAGGTATACTTCTCCGTCGAAGCCCAGGGACGATAGCGTGTCTCCCAGCACCCTTGGGTCTATCCTGTTCTTCAGGTCCAGCAGTATGCCCTTGACCTCCAGCTTGGACTTTATCACCTCCAGCCACTCGCTGAGGGTGCGCACGCCTATGAAGGGGTCCCTGAAGAATAGCTTGTAGTCCAGCCAGGCCCATGCCCTCCCTATGATGGACGCCCTGTTTATCACGGGCCTGCCATGGCCGACCACTATGTCCCCGTCCACCTGCCTGATGTCTATCTCGACGTAGTTCACGTTGGATAGCCTGTAGAGCTGCACTATCCTACCGCTATTAGCCCTGTGGCCTATCACCTTTAACGCCATAACAGTCATCCTCGCGGTAATTTACAAGAGACGATACCGGTAAAAAGGTAGGGGTTTGGGAGGTGCAGGGTCATCTCATGGCCAGCCTAGCCCACAGAACCGCGGCCGCGAGACTCGTTACCAGGCCCACATAGATAGACTCGCCAGGCGGGAACGGTATAGACACTCCACCCAGGCTATAGTAGACAGTGCTCCCGAGGACCGCCCCGTAGAGGTATGACGCGGCGATCCCCAGTATCATAGACGCGAACGCCGGGACGCCAGAAACCCTCCTGTCCACCAGGTAGGCCAGCATGCTACCCAGTATCGGGCCCAACAACACCCCGTAGCTGGCCGCGAACCCGGCCACATAGCCCACTATGTCCTGGGCCTTATCCATCGCGTACCAGGGAGCCAGTACGAAGCCCAGCAGGCCCGCTATGACCGCCGATGAAACCCTCCGCCTACCCACCAGGCCCTTGACTAGATCGTCGAGAGCCGGTATGTTAGCCGCTAGGTCAGTGGTCCAGGGGGCTAGGAATGCGAAGAGGAGGCCTATGACAACCACGCCAGCAGTCGGGGCGCCCTTGAGTATTATCTCATGCGGCAACGCAGTCCCAGACTGTACCGCCAGTAGGTAGCCTAGGAGAGTCCCTAGCAGTTGGCCCCCGAGCATGCCCACCATGACCCCCACTGCTATACTGTAGGCATTCCTGGCCGACCTCGTCAAGTCGCTTATGTTTATCGCAACCGTGGCCCACCAGTTAGTCTGTATGGCCAGGTAGGTTAGGAAGGCGGCGCTGAGCCACGGCACCCCTCGGGGCACGCTTACGCTGGCTAGGTTGAGCCTTGTACTGTTTAGAGCCAGATAAGCGAAGTATAGCAGGAGTATAGGGCCCGCGACACTCGCGGCCTTGCCCACAGCCGTGACTCCCATCCTATATACCAGGGTGGCCGAGGCCACATAGACTAGGAGGAGTAGCGGGAGGATTATCATGGCCTTATCGATAATCCCCTCCCTCACGCCAGCAATATACAGTATTATGAGGGCCATGGCCAGGGCCCCGTTGAAGGCCTCAACCCCATACCACAACCCGCCGACCAATCCCCTGAGGAAGACTGGGATCTTGTAGAGGCCCCCGAAGACGCGCCTAGCATGAACCGTGTAGTCGATCCTCTCCCTCAGGCCCGGTAGCCCGTTCAGGATCATAGCCACCGCTATCACTCCGTTCCCGGCTAGCGTCGCTACCAGCGCCTGTCCAAGCCCTAGTCCCTGCTGGTAGGCTAGTGGCCCCAGGAAGAATAGCGGGAGGCACGTGGTCATGGAGAACATGAGGAGTGTGAACTCGATAGTCCCCAAGCCTTTATCCGAGCGCTCGCTCACTGACCCTGCCTAAAAGCCCTATACAGCTTCCACTGATAAGTGTTACCCCGTGGACCGGCAAGTGTTCTGGGATATCCTAATATATCGTAAGGGGTACTACCGCGTAACCTTCATAACCGGGTCGAGCCACCAGGGTATCTAGGAGGAGATGCTCCATGAGCATAGGATTAAAGGCCAGTGTGAAGAGCCTCCAAGTCTCAATCCACAGCCACATAACCGGGCTAGGCCTAGACGAGAAGGGACGGGCCAAGAGGATAGGAGGAGGCCTAGTCGGCCAAGAGGAGGCCAGGGAGGCCGCTGGCATTGTGGTCGAGCTGGTGAGGGAGGGCCGCCTCTCGGGTAAGGGCGTGCTACTCGCGGGGCCTCCGGGCACGGGTAAGACTGCGCTGGCAATAGCAATAGCCAGGGAGCTGGGCTCCGATACGCCCTTCGTGGCGATGAATGCCAGCGAGATCTATAGCGTGGAGCGTAAGAAGACGGAGGTCTTGCTGCAGGCGATCAGGAGGGCTATTGGCGTGAGGGTCACCGAGACCAGGAGGGTTTACGAGGGCGTTGTGGCCAGTCTGAAGTTCCTCCGGAGGAGGACTCCCTTCTCGCCATACCCGACCCTTGCGGGTGCGCGTCTGGTGCTTGAGACTAAGGATGATAGTGTCGAGTTCAGTCGTGTGCCGCCGGAGGTCGCTGCACAACTATACCAGTTGAGGGTCCGGGAGGGCGATGTGATAGTTATAGACTCGGAGACCCTTGAGGTCAGGAAGCTCGGTAGGGCCAAGGGTAGGGGTAAGAAGCTTTATGATATCGAGGTTGAGGAGGAGGTAGAGATCCCAGAGGGGCCTGTCGAGAAGACTAAGCAGGTTGTAAGGACCTTCACCCTCCATGATATTGACTTGAGCGTGGCCGCCCAGAGGGCCCTCTTCACGGGGCTATTCGCAGTCTTCGGCGGGGAAAGGGAGATTAGCGACGAGGTCAGGAAGAAGACGGACGAGCTGGTTAAGAAGATGATTGACGAGGGGAAGGCGGAGCTGGTCCCGGGAGTGTTGTTCATCGACGACGCTCACTTGCTCGATATAGAGGCCTTCGGCTTCCTCTCGAAGGCTATGGAGAGCGAGTTCGCCCCGCTCGTAATACTGGCCACCAATAGGGGCGTCACCAAGATAAAGGGCACTGACGTCGAGTCACCCCACGGGATACCGAGAGACATACTGGACAGGCTCCTGATAATACCCACGAGGCCCTACAAGCCCGACGAGATAAGGGACATCATAATGATTAGGAGCGACGAGCTGGAGATCCCCTTAACCGAGGAGGCGCTAGACGAGCTGACGAGGATAGGGTCTGAGAGGAGCCTGAGGTACGCTATGCAGCTGATAGACCCGGCCTACACTATAGCAAGGAGGCGTGGGGCTAGGGCTGTCGATGCGGAGGACGTCAAGGAGGCTGAGAGGCTCTTCGCCGATGTAAAGAAGAGCGTCAAGATGCTTGAGGAGTACAAGGACATCATGATGGTCTAGGAAGCCTCTTCTCCAAGAACGCCCTCATCCTCTCCCTAGCCTCACGCGACAACACCAACAACTCCAACTCTGAGATCCCAGACTCAAGGGCCGGCCTCACACTCTCCATGGCAAGCCTCTTTATACTAGAAACCGCATATACGGGCAGCGACTTGAACTCGGCCACCAGCTCCTCAAGCCTAGATTCAAGCTCGCCGGGCTCCACGACCTCGTCAAACAACCCATACTCCAGGGCCTCGCTAGCGTCTAGGAAGCCTCCCCGGAGGGCCAGCTTCTTAGCCAGCCTAAAGCCCAAGACATAGACTCCTAGGGTTGATAGGAGCGGGGGTATCAGTCCTATGCGTATCTCGGGGAAGCCCGTGAGGGAGTCTCTGGTGGCTATTACATAGTCCATTGCAAGCAGCAGCTCTCCCCCACCGCCAACAGCCACCCCATCCACCACCGCCACAGTGACCTTGGGACACCCTGCAACCGCCGTGAAAGCCTTCTTCAGCACACTGAAGAAGCCTATGGAGTCCTCAACGCCTCCGAGCCTATACATATCGCCTATATCGTCTCCAGCCGAGAAGGCACCGCCACGCCCCCGGTACACGACTACGCGTACATCCCCGTCGCTGCAGGCCCTGGTCGTATACTCCTTGAAGGCCTTCCACATCTCCAGTGTCATAGCGTTCCTCTTCTCGGGCCGGTCGATGACTATGTAGGCTACTCCATCCCTGACCTCGTAGAGGATGTTCCCAGAGGACTCTATGGGCACGTGGGACACCGTGTAGTTAGGGGTTATGGGCTGGGGGATAAATGCCTGGAGGGGGATGAATAGAGGGCTGGGGGCTCTAGTAGCCGAAGAGCCTCTTCAGGTAGGCCTGCTCCCACTCGTCCTTGGCCCTGGTGTATTCGGGCTTCGGCTGCGGGTCCTTAGAGGGCTTAGGCGGCTTCGTCGTGAAGTTCAGGCCGAACTTCACGCTCAAGGACTCCAGCCTCCCCTCTAGGTTCCCGACGTAGGCCCAGCCCAGGAAGGCGTACTGCACCTTCACTGTCTCGCCGAGGCCCAGCTCTTCTATCAGGTTGTTCGCGGCGAAGAGGGAGCTCTCGAAGGCGATCTCCTGGTTCTTGGGGAAGGGTAGCTTGGCCACGTCTCCAGCCGCTAGCACGTCGTCGTACTTCACGTGTCTTAGGTCCTGTGGGGAGCGTACTTCGAACCACTTGTCTCCTAGCCCGGCTTCTTTTATGAAGCTGGGGGCCCTGTTGGGTTCTAGGAGTGCTAGTATGGTATAGTCCAGCTTCTCGCCATCGTCCAGCACTACGTGTCCATCGGCTATCTCGGCTATCCTAGTCTTCGCTACCAGCTCTATACCAGCCTCCTCGAAGAGCCCAGTCACCACGTCGGCAATAACCGGGGGCTGGGGCTTGTCATTCGCATCAACGTGCACGATCCTAAAGTTATCCCTCACACCCCTATTCTTCAAGACAGTGTGTATCAGCAGGGAAGTCTCGCTTGGCGCCGGGGCACAGCGATAGGGCATAGGCGGCGCATAGACGACGACCGTTCCACGGGTGGCGGCCCATAGCCTCTCCCGGAGCGTGTTTATCCTGCCTATCTCATACACGTTCCCACTGTTATACCAGTACTCCCTGTAACCCTCTATCTCGCCTCCATCCAATACGACGCCAGGAGCCACCAGCAGGTAGTCATACTCCAGCTCCCTCCCCACGCCGCCCCGGGTCGGGGCCTCCTTGAAGTACACCCTCCTATTAGCCGGGTCAACAGCGTCGACGAGGCCGAAAACCACCCTTATACCGCTCCTAGCCACCTCCTCATAGCCCCTAGTGATCCTCTCCAGCCGTTGCTCTCCGGTTAGTAGGAGGGGCTTGCTGGGACCGGCGTTGTAGAAGGGGTCCTTGGTTATAATGGTTATGTCCAGCTCGTCTCCTCCGCGCTCCTTCAGGGTCCTGGCAAACGAGACGCCGGCTATGCCTCCTCCTATGACAACGATCCTCTTCTTCATGGCCTGGTCCCTCGATATCTCGTCGAAGGCGTTTCGATTTACAAGGATTCAGTTTATATTTACACCAACACATATAGGTAATACCACACACGTGTATCCCCCGGATAAACCAGTCCAGGGCAATACACTCCCCAACACCCGGAAGGAGGGGTGGAGGAAGGCCATGGCGATATTCGAGAGGGTAAGCAGGGTCTACTGGAACGAGACCGACGCCGCCCAGATATCACACTTCTCATCATACTTCAAATACTGCGAGGAGACCGAGGAGGAATTCTTCAACCAGAGGCTAGGAGTCAGGTGGAGGCCGGGCGACATAATGTTTCCACGAGTACACGCCTCGTGCAACTACATGGCACCCCTAAGAGCCCACGACCGGTACAAGGTCGAGATAACAGAGATAACCGTGGGCAGGAAGAGCATGACCTTCAAGTACAGGATCCACAACCTAGAACTAAACCGGCAAGCCGCGGAATGCGAGATAGCAACAGTAGCAATAGACCCAGCCACCTTCAAGTCGGTAGAGATCCCCAAGGAACTAGTAGACTCCCTATTAGAACAAGGAGCAAAACTCAGGGAAACAAACAAAGAATAGCCACTGCCAAGGAGGCTAGTTATAACAAACATGGGTTTACCGCTCCAAGAGAGCATGATGTCGCAACCTCTAGGGTTAACCCCGCCTAGTAAGAGTAGGCCTCCCAGCCCTTCTTCGTAGCCACCAGGTGTAGGGGCTAACACGTAACATCACTATAGTACCCGTCTAGGCTCCCCTTACACGGAGGTCCTGGTATTCTGGAAGCTTGACCCCGGTGTGGTGGGGTTTGGCTATTATTTCCAGAAGCTCCTATTCCTTACTAGGAAGTATAAGCAAGTGTTTATCTACGCAGAAGAGATTTAAATAATTTGTTGATTTCTAGTTTAATCTGGTGATCGATTATGTCATCGTTGCAACTTGGACAGCCTAGTATACCGTACTATGAGTTTCTCCGTTATTTCTTTCCAGGATTCATATTCATATCATTAATATTTTTAATATATAAAGATTTTAATGTTACACCTAACGATCTAGCGTTAATATTCACTATATCATTAATATCAGGGGTTGTAATTCATTCCTTTTCGCCTTATAAATATGTTCCTGGCATATCAGGGCTAGGAAAGGAATTTGTTAAAAAACTACCAGATATTATACTTGGAAATTTTTGTCGCGATATACCTATGGAGGTGAGATACTATATCAGCCAGGACATTATATATCTAGTTACTGAAAAAAACTTTATAATAAGAAGATATTTTGCATTAGGTGCGTTAAAATTAGATATCGCCTTTTTCCTCATCCTCACTATTCCATTAATATTATTAAAAATTATATATGAACATTCTATATTTATTTTATTTATTCTATCTATATTAATTTATAGTGTTGTAATATTAATAGATGACGGGAAAAACGATCTAGTAAGGTCTTATAATATGATGTTTATAATGTATAATATATATAATGATAAAATTGAAGCATTGTTAAATAAAATTAAATGTGATAATTTAATTATATATAAAAAGAAACGGATATATCCAAAGCTTCCTAAGCTCAGCGGCAAGCCCAACCTTTCCAACAGTCGTTCCTAAAAACTCTGTATAACACTATACAATAGTAAACCCGTGAGGTGAGTCAATTTGGGCTTAGATGACGGTGGGAGGATTAGCGTTGACGTTGCTAGCCCTCGTGATTTGGAGAGGATTACTGGTATAGTCCGGGGGCTCCCGGAGTGGTTTACCCCCGATGCCGTGGCTGAGGTGGAGGAGGACGCCGGTAGATCGCACGGTTTTGTGATCAGGGTTGATGGCGTGGTCAGGGGGTTCGTGTTGCTCGGCGAGAGGGAGTGCTGCATGGAGATACTGTGGCTGGCCGTGGAGAGGGGCTTCCAGGGCAGGGGGCTTGGAAGCCTGCTCTTAGAGGCGGGCGCCGGGTACGCGTGTAGCAGGGGGAAGCGTATCCTGTCTGTGAAGACGTATGGTGGGATGGACTACGAGCCCTACCTGGCCACCCTAAAATTCTATAAGAGTAGGGGCTTCAAGCTCTACGAGGTAATAGAGGAGTACAAGCCCTTCGGGGGACAACCGGCAGCGATACTCTTGAAACACCTAGACTGCAATACAACAACAGCCAAGAACCCAGTGTAACACCCCCCTTAGAGCCGGGGGAGGGACCCCTTCTCCCGGCATGCAATAATCCAGGTTATTATTCCCTCCAGCACGCCACGGCCTATACCGTGGATGGAGGAGGGTCCCTCAACTTGTCCAGGATACTGGTTCTCAGCGACATACACGGCAACCTACCGGCCCTAGAGGCGGTGCTGGAGGCGGCCAGCGGCTGGGACGAGGTAGTAGTCCTGGGTGACTTGGTCGACTACGGGCCATGGCCTGGAGAGGTCATAGACGAGTTGAAGGGGCTCGGGGCCTCGATCGTCAGGGGCAACCACGACCATGCAGTGGCTTATGGAGTCGATTGTAGGTGTGGCGAGGAGACCCACTGGCTGAGCACCTGGTTCAGGAGCAACGTGACGCTCCGGCTCCTAGATAAGGCCTCCATAGACTTCCTACGCAGCCTCCCCACTAGGCTTGAAACTGAGATAGCCAGGGTCAAGACGGTCCTAGTCCACGCGGCGCCCTCCAACCCACTCTACACCTACCTACACCCATGGCTCGGCGACGATAGACTCTGCAGCCTGTTAAAGCCAAGGCTGAGGCTGGCTAGAGGAGAAGAGGGCATGGATTGCCCTAGGGGCCTATACCTGGTCGGTCACACACACCACCAGTTCTATAGGACCGTTAATGGGGCAGTGGTGGCTAACCCTGGGAGCGTCGGGCAGCCGCGCGACGGCGATCCAAGAGCCGCCTACATGGTCCTCGACGACTCCACGGGCCTCATAGCCCTTGGAAGAGTCAAGTACGATGTTGAAAGGGTGCTGCGGAGGCTTGAAGAGCTCGGCGTGCCGGAACCCTACCTGGGGGCCCTCAAGTACATGCTGGTCAATGCCAGGGTTCCACCGAGGAGGGCTCCTGCCGCGAATCCCTAGACCCCAGCCTCATACTGTGTAGGATCGCTGCGATGCCTGCTGTTACAGACAGTGCGTGCACCAGTAGCGGGAGTGGCCTGTAGTCGGGCTTGAAGTGCCTCGCCACACCTACTATCCCAGTATGCTTGATTACCTTGTAGAACGGCCCGCTCACACTCCCTCCGAGACCCTCCCCGCCGCTTGTGTCCCCTTTACCTGCGGTTGCAATCCACACTAGATAGACCTGCCCCCCGCCTATATCCCTCAGTGTAGAGTTGCACTCTACCCGTCTAGAGCCGGAGAGGGTGTCCAGTATATCCTCGATGTCCCCTGACTCGATAGCTCGCACCTTCCCGTGACCGTGTGCTTTGTAGCCTATTACCGAGGCTATCCTACTCCACGGGCCTTCGCCTACAATGTAGACGGTGCAGGTAGCCCTGGCACTATCCTCCGGGCCATTGGCAAACCCGTGGTACAGTATATGGCGATGGCGTAACCTGATTCTTCTAGGACCAATGGGTAGCGGCTCCGGTCCACGCTCCTAGATACATCGACTAGCCCTATGGTGTAGAGCCTATCCCTAGATGCTCCCACTAGGATTAGCTGCTCCGGCCTGTCCACGAACACCCTCCCGGTGGCATGTGCATGGGCGTAGAGCGATATCCCGGTGAACGCCGCCACCAGTAGCAGTATCGCTGCCAGGCTAGCCGCTGTCCTAAGGCTCACGGTAGCGCCACGGGTTATCGTAGGCTCGCGTAGAGTCCTGAGCAGCGCAGTCTCCAGTAGCATGGATAGCGCCATGAATAGCGTCGATACAGTGAAGGTTAGGGTAGAGTAGTCCATAGACTCCATGGGAGGCGCCTGGTCGGGGGAGAACACGAGGGCCGGGTAAGACGGTATTAGTAGGAGCCTATAGGCTACGACCTCCCACGCCGAGCTGACATCGGCCCCGAAGGCGCCTAGGGTTACGGCTAGAGGGTACAAGGCGAAGACCACGAGGGCGGTAGCCCCTATCATCTGGGGCTTCCACTCCAGTAGTCTCACCAGTAGTAGTATGACGAGGAGATGGTACGCGGCTTGTATCGACACTATGGCTATATGCATCCACAACAGCCTATTGTATAACAGGAAGGGGTTCATCACCGCTAGAACAGCCGCGAGCAGGGAGAACGTAGCGAGTGGTGGCGCTAGCAAGTGGTAAATTGGCATTGGCCCTGCTTCAAGCCTCGGCGAGCTGGTTCCCCTGCCTGCGGCGTCTCTCTTCGCGGTGGTCCAGGCTATTATGGGTGTGAAGAGCGACGCTACAAGAGTCAGGTAGTAGATGGATTCCCCGTCGACCTGCCCCTCCATGTAGAGGGTTAGGCTGTACAGGACGCACATGGCGCTGTAGAGGAGTGCTAGCCTCTGGGAGGGTGTCCTGTAGGCTTTGGTTGTCAAGGGGGCAGTGTACCGGGGCGGCTTCGTATAGTCCTGGTATAGCCGAGGGGTAAAATCCTGTGGCGTTCATGGTAGAGGGCCTGGGGAGGGTCCCCCCACGTGGTCTATCGTCTTTAAATGGAGCCGGGCTGGATAGGGTATCCTGGGTGCCACGCGTTTTGAACAAGCCAGGAGAGCAGAGGCTACCCTTCGAGGCCCCGAAACCAGCCTTCATCCTCTTCATAGGATCCACGAGGACCTCGACAATCCCAGGGATAAGCATAGCCGGGCCAACACCAGAAGCCACACTCCTCACGCCCACACTCGACGCCGAATACCTGCTGGCTGGGAAGCCCCTGAGCATGGACGTCGTCCCAGTCTCGCCCGAGGGGGTCCCGACACCGGCAGTAGTGTCGAGGGCCCTCCTAGGCCTACTCAAGATACCCGCCCTCGTAGCGGACTCCGGATCCTTCCTAGAACCCAAGATACCCCACATAACCCTCCCATCCAGGAGAGTAGGCGACCGCATAGACACTGGCAAGGCCCTCCCGCCCGGGACGGCGGCAAGGCTATACGAGGAGTCCCGGCTACTCGGCAGGACCATGGCCGTAGGGATAGACGTGGTGGTCGGCGAGAGCATACCAGGCGGGACAACGACCGCCATGGCCATAATGGAGGCGCTCGGCTTCAAGGCCCGGGGGAGGGTTAGTGGCGCTGGCCCCTTGAACCCCCACGAGTTGAAGGCCCGGGTCTACGAGGAGGGCGTCAAGGCCTCCGGGATCGATGTGCCGGCCCGGGACCCCTTCAAGGCGGTGGACGCGGTGGGGGACCCTCTCCACGTATCGATAGCCGGGTTCGTGGCCGGCGCCCTGGAGGCCGGTTCGAGGGTGATCCTGGGCGGGGGTACCCAGATGTGTAGTGTGTTAGCGATACTCTCCAGGCTCGACGTAGACCTAGACGGCCGGGTTGTCCTCGCAACCACGGGCTGGCTGGCGCGGGACGAGTCGTCCGATATCGAGGGCCTCCTCTCAGAGGTCTATCCGGGGGTCCCTCTGGTCGTTACACCCGTGGACTTCTCCAGGTCCAGGTTCAAGGGGCTCAGGATGTATGAGGAGGGCTACGTCAAGGAGGGCGTCGGGATGGGAGGCCTCCTAGCCGTTGCCAGGGCCCTGGGCATAACCGGGGAGGAGGTGTTGAGGGCCGTCGAAGCCGAGTACTCAAGGGTGACCACGGGTGCCGCCAAGACTGATAGTACATAGGAGAGACCTTGCAGTGATAGACCTGGGCTTCAAGGGGATCGCCGCGTCCTCAGCCCCCTACCAGCCCCATGAAGCCTCGGCCATCGCCTTCCGCCGGGTCGACGAGGACTTCAACCCCCCAAGCCTAGAGGGCTTCTACGAGAGGGTTAGGAGGGAGATCGGCAGGCCCGACGCGATCGTGCTCCTCACAAGCGTCGACCTAGAGGAGAGGCTCGCCGTCGAGGAATCGAGAGACCCTCCCGGGCTCATAGCCGTGTCAGTGGGCTTGACCCCGCCCGTGTGCATCGGGCCGGGCGAATACGAGCCCCTCCGCGCCTCGACCATCAACGTGGCCGTAGGCCTCGATACCGGTTTAGACCCCTCCGGCCTCCTAGACCTCTTCAAGGTGGCCGTCGAGGCCAAGACCCTAGCCGCCGTAGAGCTCCTCCTCCGGTGCAGGACACGGTCCCCTGGGACTGCTAGCGACGCGGTAGCCGTAGTGGCCAGGCCCGGGAGCTCCCGTGATGGAAAGCTGACAGCTGGAATGGCGACGCGGCTAGGCGGCCCAGTAGCGGAGGCCATCTATAGGCTAATCGTGGGGCTCGGCTCCTCCATACTAGGGCCCTATGGCCTCGCCAGGAACGCCCTCGGCTATAGTGTTGACGAGCTAGTGGATCTAGCGATGGAGGCTTACATGCAGGCCCCCGTACCGGGCGTCGAGCCCAGCAGGGTTAGAGCGCTGGTTAAGAGGTTGCTTGAGCAGGCCCTAGGGGACCCCAATGTAGCGGCCCTAGTCATAGCGGCCAGGGACTTGGATCTAAGGGGCCTAGCCGGGGTCCTGCCGGGGGTCACGGGCGAGGAGTTCTCCAGGGACCCCAGGGGCATTATAGCCGATGAACTCCTAGCCACGGCGCTATCCCTCTACCTAGCCGGGTTCAAGGGGCTCCTGGCGACGTACTGGGTCGAGAGGCTCAAGGAGAGGGGGAGGGTCCCTGTTGAGGCCCCCGTCTTCGAGGACGACATCATCTCGGCCCTCCTAGGCTCGTCGCTATCCCTAGTATACGATAGGCTCATCGCCAGGGGCGGGGAGAGTGAGGATTGACTGTATAGTGATGGCCGGGGGCAAGGCGTCCAGGCTGGGAGGCGTTGAGAAGCCCCTCGTGAGTGTGTGCGGCGGCAGGCCTATGGTGCTGGGCGTCCTTGAGGCCGCCAGCAGGGTATGCGATAGGATCCTCATGGTGTACTCGCGTCACACCCGGGGTATCGAGGTCCTGTGCAGGACCCTGGCCTTCCCGGGGCTCCAGTGCCTTGAGGGGTCCGGGGAGGGCTACGTCGAGGACCTGAGGACCGCCCTAGGACTGGTCCGGGTCCCGGCTCTCGTGCTCCCCGCCGACACCCCCCACATAGACTGGGTGTATCTCGATGACTTCCTGGGAAAGGCTATAGCAGCGCCTGGAAGCGTGGTCAACCTAGTCACCAGTAAGGGGCCGACCGGCATATCCCTCTTCAAAGACCGCGGCGGCTCCTGGTGGGATATAGAGTACCCACACGCCCCGGCCTTCATAGACGTGGACACTCCAGAAGACCTAGAGGAGGCCGAAGAGGAATGCTCGTGAGGAGCCACGGCGGGAAGCCGCCGCGGGGAGTCCTAGACTTCAGCACGCCCCTCAACCCCCTAGGCCCGCCCCCGGCGATAGCCGAGGCGATATCCAGGCTGGCGCTTGACTCGGGCCTCAGGTACCCAGACTATAGTTATAGAGACTTCAGGGCGGCGGTGGCTGGCTACTACGAGATAGACCCGGGGCTGGTCGTGCCGCTCAATGGGGCGGCGGAGGCCCTCCAACTAGCGTTAGCAGCATTCAAGCCCAGGGCGCTGGTGAGCGTCGAGCCTACATTCGGCGACCACGGCTTCACCGTCACCAGGCTGGGTATTCCATGGATAACGGTCCCTCTAGGGCACCGCCGTGGAGAGTACGTCTTCGACCCCTCCCTCGTGTGCAGTATCCCGGGCGGCCTGAGGAGAGGGTCCCTCCTGCTATTATCCAACCCGGACAACCCCACGGGCTCCCTCGCAAGCCCCAAGACCATCGTCGAGGCCGCCGAGTGCATGGAGGAGGGCGTGGTTCTGCTGGACGAGGCGTTCATGGATCTAGCCCCGATCGACGGATACTCCCTACTGGGCAGGGCGCCCGGTAACCTAGTGGTTGTGCGGAGCCTGACCAAGTCCCTGGCAGTCCCAGGCTTGAGGATAGGATTCGCATACGCCGGGGACAAGAGGCTGGCCGAGCTCCTGGAGGCCGCGAGGCAGCCTTGGAACGTAAACACCCTGGCATCGAGGATAACGGTGGAGGCACTAACGGTCCACCGAGGGGAGACTAGGAGCCACATAGAGAGGGCCCGCGGCTTGATAAGGCGGGAGGCGGCCTGGCTGGGGGAGGCGCTAGCATCCCTGGGCATGGTAGTATACAGGAGTATGGCGCCCTTCATACTTGTCTACCATCCACAGGCCAGGCATCCAGGGCTTCAGGCCGAGCTCAACAGGCGGGGCGTGCATGTTAGGGATGCGAGCTCCTTCGCGTACCTGACACCGTACCATTCCAGGGTCTCGGTGAGGTTGAGGCGTGAGAACCAGGTGCTCCTAGAGGCGTTCAAGGACGTTCTAGGCGGTTGAGCGGTCTCGGAGGGAGTGGCGGGTGCCGGAGGATAGAAGCTCCCGCAGGTCCTGTTGGCGTCTAGCCGGCTTTAGGGACCTCCTGGCGTTTATGACCGGGATCCCCCTGGGAGGGGGCGATATCGAGAGGGCAGCGTGCGCCTTCCCGCTGATACCGTTTGTAGGGGCCTTGGAGGGTCTCCTGGTGTCGCTGGCCCTAGCCGTGTTGGCGTTTTTCGGCGTGGAGGGCGTCTTGGCTGGAGCCTTCTACCTTGTAGTGCATCTCCTGGTGACTGGGGGTATACACCTGGACGGGTTCTCGGATTACTTGGACGTCCTGGGCTCTAGGCTCTCGGGCGAGGGGGCGGTGAGGGTCTTAAAGGACCCCAGGAAGGGGTCCCACGCCATAGTATGGATAGCTGCCACATTCATCCTCTCAGCGGCCTCTGCAGGGGAGATCGCCTCTCTGGCCAGCGCTTCGGGCCCGTGCCCGGTGCTGCGCCTAGCAATGTTCACAGCGGTCTACACGGCTTCGGCGGAGGCCATGTATATCGTCTTAGCGGCGGGGCCCAGGGAGCCTTACATGGGGCTGGGCGGCCTCTTCCGGGACCACATGGACAGGAGGGGCCACATGGTCAACATAGCCACCTACACTATAACAGGCTTCCTCCTAGTCCTAGCAGCGCCGCACAGCACCTCCTCCATGACTATACTATTGATAGTGCTAGCCGCGCCGTTCCCACTCTCGATACTAGCCGCTAGAGACGCCTCGCATAGGCTGGGATTCGTCAACGGCGACGTAGCCGGATTCGCCTACGAGGCCACGAGGACAATCCTCCTAGCCCTGGCAGCCATAGCCCTACACGCGGGTGCAGGTCTTGGCGCCCTGTAGCCAGCCAGCGGCACACTACTTGGCTATAGCCCTGGCAGCCGCCCTACTCCTCGACCTGGTATACCCCCGGCACTCCGGGATACTCTACCTGGTACACCCGGTGAGGCTCGCCTACCTAGCAGCCAGGAAACTAGCTAAGCCCTACTCCGGCGTAGCCACTGGCATGGTGGTCTGGCTCGTAGTGACGCTATCAATCCTAGCTCCAGCAGCCCTCGCACTATGCCTCGCCACCCCCTATCCCGCGTTATGGCTCGCACTCTCCATAGCAATCCTCAAGTTCTCCGCCTCCCTCAGGCTCCTCCTAGATACTGTCCGGCGCGTTGCCTCAAGCCTAGCCGAGGGCCGCATAGACGAGGCGCGCTCGACCGTGGGAGAGATAGTGAGGAGACCCACCCAGCGGCTCAGCGCCCCGCTAGTGGCGTCGGCGGCAATCGAGTCCCTGGCCGAGAACCTAGTCGACGGGTACACCTCGCCCATCTCATACTACCCCCTACTAGGCCCCCTAGGCCCACTGCTCCAGAGAGTGGCCAACACGCTCGACGGGGCGATAGGCTACAGGACGCCCGAGTACGAGAGGGTTGGCAAGACCTCGGCCCACATCGACACCCTACTCAACTACATCCCCGCCAGGCTCACAGCACTACTCATAGCTCTCGCATCCCCGCTAGCTGGCGGGAGCCTGCGAGGCGCACTACGCGCCTGGGCCAGGTGGAGGAGGTCCACGGAGAGCCTCAACGCGGGCCACCCAATAGCCGCCATGGCCGGTGCACTCGGCGTTAGACTTGAGAAGCCCGGCCACTACATAATCAATCCCGAAGCCAGGCCCCCAACCCCCTCCGACGTGGATAGGGCCGTGGAGATAGCTGTCATAACCGCTACAGCCTACACGCTCATAATACTAGCGCTGGTCCTGTGTTGTTCCACGTAGACACTTCTTTATAGCGGATCGCTATCCTCCCTCCCCATGGTGGTTGTCTCTTGCCTGGTCCTCCTCCCGTGAAGGACAGGCTTGGCCGTGGTAACGTCATTGATATCGATGCGGCTGGCAGGGCTGTGGAGACCGTGAAGAGGGCTCTGGACTATGTAGTGGCTGGTCCTCCCATAGTACACCGCGGCCCGCGTGGCGAGGTTAGCGTCGACGTGCCCTTAATGTACCAGAACTTCGCTCTCGACAGGGTTCACTTCGACCCAGTCCTGCGCATGCCCTCACCGAAGGGCCGACCCGGCAGGGCATGGAACGTGGAGTTGTCTTTGGACGAGGTGCAGGGTGTTATGGAGAGTGTGCTTGGCGAGGTCTGGGTTGTCGAGGCCGCCGAGTTCCGGGAGCCGGAGGACGCTTGGGCTGTTCCCCTGGCTTGGAGGCATGTTATCATTGCCCATGTGAGGGTGTCGCGTGACGGAGGAGAGATTGTGCCTGACTATGGCTTGACCGAAGAAGTGAGGAGGCGTGTCCTCTAGCAGTCGTACCGGCCGTGTTCGTGGTTTTGTTGGTTGGGCTGGGTCCCTGGTTGCTGGTGAGAGGCTCTTATCGCTCTTAGCGGTCTTGTACCTGGCGTTGTTTGTCGTTGATAGGGGTCTCCCTTCTAGGACCCTGGAGTATCTCAGCCTTGATACGTTGTCTGTGATAGTGGCGTTGATGATTGTTTCACGGGGCTTGGAGCTTTCAGGCGTCTTCAATAGGCTCGCTGTGGCGCTCGTGGAGTCGGCTGGCTACTCCCGTCTTCGGGTACACGTGTTTATGATCGTGTCATCGGCGCTCGCCTCGGCGATCATTATGAACGACGCGGCCCTCTTCATCTTCATCCCATTCGCGTTATCGCTGTCGAGCTACCTGGGCGGAGCCGACATCATGCTCGCAACGATCACCATCGCGGCCAACGTCGGCTCCTCTCTGACGCCGATCGGCAACCCGCAGAACATCATAATATGGCACAGCTACAACCTGGGCTTCATAGAGTTCATACGGGCGATGGCACCCTTCTCCGCGCTCTCGCTATCACTCCTCATAGCATACTCGGCGATACCCCATAGACGCTCCAGGGCTGGTCCCGCTGGTCGGGTGAGTGCGATGCCCCGTGTGAGGCTCGATAAACCCCTATTCATCGCCTCGCTCCTCCTACTGGTAGCCGATATTGCTCTCGCCCAGTTCGGCCTCCAGGCTTATGGACTAGCGCTCACACTCGCCGTGTACTTGGTCGTCAATAGGATGGTCGTCTACGGGCTCGACTACAGGCTGATACTGATATTCATGCTCATGTTCATCGACTTCAGGGAGGTATCCCACCTGCTGCGGTGCTGGAGCCATTCGCCACTAGCGGGAGGTGGCGTGGAGATCATAGTGCTGTCGGTGGTGTTAAGCCAGTTAATCAGCAACGTGCCCGCGACTATCACACTCATAGACCACATACCAAGGACCCAGTGGAGGTACTTGGCGATAGGAGTCAACCTGGGCGGCGTCGGCCTCGTAATAGGCTCCATGGCCAACATCATAACGCTACGCCTGGGAAGACTAGACCAGGCCACATTCCACAAGTACACCCTGCCCTACTTCGCCATACTCCTAGCGACAACCATAATACTACTCGCATAGGCACCCCAGAAGTGGAGCCTGGGATAACCCGCGGTGGAGCCCAAATTGTTTCGGATTGGCAAGGGCGAGCCCGTGATTAAACCCAGCGGCAGGGGCATGGGGAGGGTCCCCGAGAGGGTTCTCCTAGTATTCACGCCCAGGCTGTTCAGGAAGGCCAAGGGAATGCTAGAAGGCTACACAGCCTGGAGGCGCCCGGGGATACTGTACCGGGTTGGCGAGGGCCTCTATAAGGGGGTAAGGGTACTTCTAGCCCTCCCCTACTGGGGCGCGCCGGCAGCGGCTGCGGGGCTGGAAGTCCTAATAGCCAGTGGAGGGAGGCTCTTCATCATGGCCGGGTTGGCGGGCGCCATACACCCCAGGCTGAGGATAGGGGATATGCAGGTGCCAGCGTGGGGTCTTAGGGAGGAGGGGACGAGCTACCACTACGAGCCCCCAGGTGTAGTTGCTAGGCCCGACGAGATGCTGGCTGAGAGGCTCTACCAGGCCGTTGAGAGGATTGGGAGGGAGAGGATTAGGGTCGAGAGGGGAGGTATATGGAGTACAGACGCATTATTCAGGGAGACTAGAGACAAAGTCGAGGACTACTCGAAGCAGGGAGTCCTGAGCGTGGACATGGAGGCTACGGCCTTGATGACGGTGGCTCGATACCGGGGCGCTCGGCTGGCTGTGGTGGTAGCGGTGTCAGACGAGCTCTACGGTAGCAGGTGGAATCCGGGGTTCGACACGAGGAGGCTGGCGAGGAGTGAGAAGGTGATGATAGAGGCCTCCCTCCAAACACTAACAGGGGAGCAGTGAGTATCCCCGATACATGAAGGGTCCCTCAGAACATTTGGGTTATAGAGTAATATAGTGTGCGCTTATGCTACTACACGTGGTGTCCCGCGTTGGCAGGCTTCGTCAGGATCTGGCACGGCGTTACTCCTAGAGGTGTTGCCGACGAGTATGAGAAGTTCCTCATCGACCGGGCAGTACCAGATTATAAGAGCGTGCCCGGCTTGAGAAAGGTGATCTTCTCCAGGAGGGATGAAGAAGAGGTTACACACTTCCTCTCCTCCTAATAACTATATGGGAGTCAATCGAGGCCATGGAACGCTTTACTGGCGGAGACCCGTGGAAAGCCAAATACTACCCAGAAGACGACCATTACCTCCTGGAGAAAGAAGAACACGTACAAATATACAAAATATTCCACGAATCCTGAAACCCTAAAACCTAACTACCATGACATTAGTATACTGTAAACCCAAGACGATGAGCCTAATCGTATAGTCCAGGCAGGACCCCGTCGTCTACGCCCTTCGCCTCGACGCCAAACGCCGGGAGTAGATATGTAGAGTCAAGGAGCACGGACACAACACTATCCGTCCCACTCTTCCTGCTCACCCTCACTCCCCTCCTCGAACTCCTCGACTGTAGTCGAAGCCCACTTCCTCATCCTAGAGGCGAGGAGGAATGGATCGGGGCCCTCTCAATCACGATGCGATCACCCTCAACCCTCTCTACGTCCTTTCCTAGTCCTCGCAGACGCCAATAGCCTCAAGGAACTCCCTCGACAGATATACGGCCCTCTCCCCATACACACGCAGCCTCCTCTTCAACTGGCCAGAGCACCCCTGCCAGGCAAGACGAGATATACCAGATAGCAATCCGTATACCAGGCAAAATAAAGACGGTCCAGAGAAAGTAGAAAGCCTCCCTATCTCTCGCAAACCCCATACATTACATTATATTAATATATTGGGGTTGCTCCCACAACGACTTAACCGCCTCAAACCCAGGATGGATTTGATAGGCGCCATCCTAGACGCCTGGTGGAGGGTCCCTCGTGGAAGCGTCTAGGCTCTACATAGTAGACCTGGCTTCCAGCCTAGCGGAGGCTTGCGGGGGTAGGGGTTGTAGTAGGGAGTGTCTCCGAGAGTTCATCCATTGGAACTATAGATACCTTAGGCCCTACGTGGAGGAACACCTAGACGGAAGGATAGACGTACTAGTCGACCTGCTGGATGAGATGTTCTCCCTGCATCCAAGGCTATGCAAGTCCAAGATCGAGCTTAAGGGATACCCTGTAGCTGGGATGGAAGAAGTGCTCTCCAACCTCTCCCTCCTACTCCAGTGGCCCATCAATGCAGTCCTAATCCTATTCTATACTGGGTTCGACTTGGCCCTCTCAGCCTATGGCGAGTACACATACGTGGGCCTGGAATGGTTCGCCGATCCCAGCCTCGTGGGCGAGCTGAGGGACCCCGGGCTCCGAGAAGTGGTAGGATACCTCCACCGTAGGGGCTGGGGGTTCATAGCGGCTAACCTGGCCCACGAGCTAGCCCACATCCACACCCCCACGATCAAGGGAGACCCTCTGCTGGCGAGGCTACTAGAAGAGGGGCGGGCATGCCTCGTCTCATGGCTAGTAAACCCCCATGCCGGCATAGAAGGGATTCTCCCGCTGGTAGGCCGCAGTTTATCAGAGTACGAGGGGTGTCACGGCGAGTTGCTCCAACTACTGGCGAGGTACATGCGCGGGGAGGCTGTGGTGAGCGAGCGCGAGCTCTTCTCACCCACATTCCATGACCCGGTGTGCGGCCTGCCGATGACAGGGTACTATCTAGACTTCCTGGCCGTCCATAAGCTACTATTGGGTAGAGGAGTCAACTACGTCCTATCCATGGATGATACGAGAGGGGTTCTAGGGGACCTGCTGGAAGCCATAGCCTAGGCGGGCGTGGCCCGAGGGGCCCTCCCTTCTATCTGGGTGTGTGGGCCTATTCTAGTATCTTTGATAGGATGCTCGACACCTTCTCCACAGCTTTTATCCACGCGTTCCTTAACCCGCTCGTCTAGCTTGCTGGTGACTATGGCCTCTATCCTGGCCTCCGTGGGGAATCTATGATCTATAACTACCTTCATCGCCAATAGCCCTGACTCCCCGGGCTCTTCCTTCACCCACTCCTCCTTGTAGGCACGCTCTCGTCTCTCCTCCATGGACACCTCTAGGGAGTGCGCATGTACCTCGATTAGCGCCCCGGGTGGTAGGGCTATGCCGAATTCGCCGTTGTCTATGTAGATTAGGGTCCTGTGCTTCTTCAGGAGTTCCAGGAGGTCCTCTTCCTCGTCCTCCCCCGGCTCCTCCTCTCTCCCGAGGATGTCGCTGGCCTTGACCCTCCTCAGCTTTAAGACTAGGGTCTCTCTCAGCGGGATTGTAGCGATCCTCCGCCTGAAGGTGGTGAAGTCTGTCCTCTCCCTGGTCTCTCCACGCTGGAAGCCGTTGTTGGCTAGGATCTCTACTAGCCCATTATAGTCGTCGATGTATACCCTAGTCGACACCGTGGCCCGGAGCTTCTCGGCCACACCAAGCTCCTCCAGCTTGAGAGTCCTCATGAGGGGCTCCTCGCAGACGTACTCGTCGCGGGGCTTGACTAACAGGTCTACACCCACGCTTATCGAGCAGCAGATCCTCCCAATCCCCGCGAAATTATACACCCTGATATAGCCATCCTCTGTAGCCTGATACTTAGTCTAGAAGACGCCATCACCAGCATACAGGCCCAGCAGGCTCTTCGTACGCTCATCCAGGACTACCTCATCGAACAAGCCCAAAAGGGCACCACCCACACCAGGCAATACCCCGAGGGAGAATCCAGCACCTATAAACGCATACCGTGGTATATCTTCATGATTATTGATATGGATATGGAAACCGGAGAGACGGGTCGGGACTCAACCCGCTCGGAGGAACTCCACTACAACCCTTGGCAGCACGCTCCTCCTCACCATATCCACAAGATCCCTGACCCTCTCGTAGCCGACACTCATATACTCGACTCCATGCAACGGTAGGATTTCCGATCTCGGAGGCACTCGCCATAAACCAAGGCTGCCCGCCACTCCCCATCCTACAGCCTCATTAATATAAATAAATATCAGTTTATACACAGCTATCTTGGCGACACGGCCTTGAGAAGCGATCTAAGGGTTAAAGAGGCCAATAATGGAGACCTAGAGGTGCTCCTAGACCTCTACACCGAGTTCTACAGCGAGCTACGCTCACGTCAAGGTCTGAGGCCCCGTAGTAGGGAGGAGTATCGTGGCGAGGTCGAGAGTTATCTCTCCCGGGATAAGATATTCCTAGCCGAGACCAGTAGCGGCAAGCCAATAGGCTTTATCCGGGTCTCCACCCGTGAGGGTTGCTACTGGTTTGAGGAGCTCTACGTGAAGCCAGAGCACCGTGGGAAGGGCGTTGGTAGGATGCTCGTGGAGAGGGCCGAGGAATACGTCAAGCGTCACGACCCCTACGTCTACATAATGGTTCTCCCCCAGGACCGCAGAGCCCTCGGCTTCTGGCTCCACATGGGCTACAAGCTCCTAAACACGATAGAACTAGCAAAGAACCTCGAAGAAGGAGACGAGGAAGAGACACGCCCAATACCACTACTAAACCACATACTAGAAATGTACAAGTGGGAGAGAGAAGAGTACACGCGCCTCGAAGGGAGGTTCCTGGAGCTAGTGGAGAGGTATCTGGAGGAGGGTGGAGACGGCGAGCAGCTACTTAGGATCTTCGTAGAGGCCCTGGAGGCACACCTCAAAAAGACGATATCCTAGCTTATCATAAATAAATATCACGTAAGACAACTATAATAGTAGACGACGGAGGGAGCACGGCTTGGAGGATGAATACTGCGGGGACACCACGCTAAAGAGCCTCCCAAAACTACTACCTGGACGCGCCCCCAGCCACGTCGAGAGAATCCTCTCAGAGTACCTAGACTCGTACGAGCGAAGCGTCAATTGCATAATCAAGGATATACAGGAGAGCGAGACTATCGAGGACTTAAACTACAATATACTCAGGCTCAACAGCATATACTCGCTATCGTTCCCAAACATAGTAAACAGGCTATGGAGCGAGCTGAGAGACGAGCTTAGAAGAGCCGGGATAAGGAAGAGGGATATAGAGTCCATCATAGCCGGCGTGCTATCCGAGATCCAGTTCAGGGCAGTAAAGACGGCTATAAAACAGGTGAGGACCCTCGGAGAGCGCCTAGGCCTGGAATCCGCCACTATAAGCCTGGGACTCTCACTATCAGGCCCCTCAATACAAGTCAACTTCACGATAAAAATCTAAAATAATTAAAGAACAGGCCTACTAGACCCTAGGCCAGGCAACCCACAACCAGATACCACACCTGATGGTTAATGAGAGTCCAAGCAACCATCGGCCCGATCGAGTTCCCGGTATACCTGAACACAAGGCCCAGCCACAGGAACTCGACAAGCCCTTCAAGGCATTAGGCAACCCGCCCCCAGGCGATAATACAAGGTGTAGGAGCCCGAAGAGGACGACCGTCACTACCAGGCCAGGCGAGAGGGTCCCTCCACCCGAGAGCCCTATCAGTATTGACAATAAGCCACACGACGAAGAACACCTCCAAAGGCCCATAGACCGCGGTGCCAAGCAACGCGTAGAAGACGTTTAGTGGGAACGAGAGCCCAAACCCACCATTAGCGTTCCATCCATCCCAGACAACCCTCACAGAAAAGAGCGCCACAGCCAATACAAGAGACAACGCCAGGCCCAGCCACAGGCCACCACGCCTCACGCCATAAACCCGGAAGTCATCCCCGCAAGCCAGAGACACCGCGAGCTGGAGGCCTCCAACAGCAGCCAACTCGATATAAGACGCCAGATACGGCTTCTCATAGAACAAGCCGAACAACTGCCCGGGACCAGTAGGCGGCGAACCCTCCACGAGATAATAAACGACAACACCCACCGCATATGCGCCGACAAGCAGCCAAACCCACGAAACGACTACGAGCAAACCCCTCCTACCACAACCAGGGAAACCCCACTGGCTACGCCCCCAGGAGACCCCACCACACTAATGGGGGTGGCGAGGGAAAAAGCCATTACCAAGAGAAGAGGTGACCCTACAATGGACACGAGGCTAGCCAAAGCCCCAAACACGCTACAACAATACGGCATCCCCTGCAACCTCACCCCAGAAGAGCTACAAGCCTACCTAGAAGCCCCACAACCACTGCAAACAGCAATTCCCTGAAAATCAGGGAATTAGGCGTAACCAGCAAACCCCAGGGGTCAATTGAAAACCGGGTCCCAACCCCAGAGATTCTACACATCCGCCATCAGCTGTGAGAGGGAATTCCCGGGAATCCAGGGAACAACCAGGAAACCCAGGCAAAACACATACAGTTATGATGGAAAAGAATAAATACTATAAAGAGGGCTCCTATCATGAGCTTCATAGTGAATCCACTGTATGGATGTGTGTTTAATGGGGGTTAAAGGCCCCCTTTAAACGTGGAATCTGACTGATAGAAGAGGGCCAAAGAAAACCATTAGCCCGAGCTATACACAAAATCTAACATAGAATTGAAAGGGATATAGATCGCCTGGCCAGTCGCTTGGCTTCGGCAAAATCTAACATAGAATTGAAAGAGGAGACGCAGATTCATGGATCGGAGTGGATACGAGACAAAATCTAACATAGAATTGAAAGCTAGCCACGGCGAGCCTGGGCTACGAGATCCTGGGCGACAAAATCTAACATAGAATTGAAAGTGCTTATCGTATTTCCATTCGCGTCCATCAGCTTTATGTCAAAATCTAACATAGAATTGAAAGTCACGTACACGGACGTGTATGTGTTATTGTCGTCCGGCGGCAAAATCTAACATAGAATTGAAAGTCCTTTAGTACGACGACTTTACCGTTGTCTTCAACGTGGTGTCAAAATCTAACATAGAATTGAAAGACAAGTAATGAAAATTTATTGAGAGTTTCATCTATCTTCTTAACGACCAAAATCTAACATAGAATTGAAAGCGGCATGGTATAATAGCAAGTACAACTTGATCGAGTTCCAGCAAAATCTAACATAGAATTGAAAGTCTCGATGTACTGTCCGTCTCTGCTTACACACTCGCTTAGTTCAACAAAATCTAACATAGAATTGAAAGCCCGTACTTACCGTACCCGTTCTCCCACTCCCACGGGTTTCCAAAATCTAACATAGAATTGAAAGAGATCGAGCTTGGAGAGGTTGAGGGCCTGGCCCCAGTAGCAAAATCTAACATAGAATTGAAAGTGGCCTTGGGTCGTCGTCAAAGCCGAGGACCTCTTCTAAAATCTGACATAGAATTGAAAGCAAAACGAGTAAAAGTTCGGTAAGCGGCGAAGGAACCTCGGTATAATACAATATAAACCCCTCTAAGAACCATGACGTAAGATACAATAATATGATGCTCCATCCCATGGAGAAGGTTAAGGTGGTCAAGGCTAGGTCTTGGAAGGACCTCCCCGAGATCCTAGAGCCTGGAATCTATAATGTGAGTGGGGAGACCTATACTATAGAGGAAGACGTTCCTAAGAAGGTTGTTCTTAGGACTCTCAAGTATAAGAAGGCGGGGAAGACCCTGATCTAGGGATCCCTCTTCTTAGATCTCTCATAGAATTTCTCTCGCGTCCCAAAGCCTATGATGAACCAAGCCCTATACTTCCCGATCCTAACACGTCTAGCCTTTAATTCTCCAATGATAATAGGCTCCCTGAGCAGCCTGAAGATTGCTTGGGGGATAGCTATTCAGGTCTTCCTCTAGTTCCTTGAGAACCCTATAGAAGCGATCTCTTAGATCGCGTGGGTAAGAGGGTCCCTCAAGCTCCTCTTTTAGCCTGGGATCCATTATTACTTTCCATTTACCAAAGCATTTCCTGAGAGACACCCTTAGACCCATGATCTAACTAATGGGTGCTCAGTCCTTATAAATATTTATATTATAGATATGATTTAATATTAAATCGCACTCCGAGGCCTATTTCGCCTTTCCCCAATATCTCAAGATCTTTGTTTTGTGTTCTAGATGAAACGTCCACAGCAACCCTTAATAGACGGGATTCCGCCTAAAACTAATTAATATTCTACTAATTTAGATTAAGAAAGAAGCATAAGCGTTAATACTCTTAGACGAATATACGGTATAAACGCCGAGCCCTCGGGGAGAGCGGGGGTACCCGAGGTCGAATGAGGCATCCCCGCAGTTACCAAGTGAAGAGCCCCCTAGGGGAAGGATAGATCCCAGACAGGGGCCACCCTTGGAACAAGGTGATTCGCAATCCTACACTTGAGTGGATCCTAAGAGACGCTCCTAGCACGACTTGACCCTATATTGGGGTTAGGAGCTATAGGCTGTGGTTGGGGAATAATATTGGTTGACTGGAGGGGTGGGGGGATGGCGGGGTTGTCTCCCAGCTCCGAATACCTGGGATATAAAAGTGATGTTTCCAGAGGAAACCTCTAACTGGAAACACACTTCAAGGATAGTTATCGGATTAAGATATCTATAGTGATAACCTGGAAACTCTTCTGTATATAGAAGTATAAAGTATATTGGGCTGAGAACTCGTAGTAGTTCTTGGAGGTGTATGAAGAGTTGTCCAAGGTTGTCAGAGCAGTGTATAAGGATGGCGTGTTGAAGCTTCTAGAGCCTGTAGAGCTCAGGGAGGGCGAGGAGGTATTTGTAAGGTTGGAGAGGTACGAGGACCGTGTCAGGAGGCTCCGGAAGTATCGGGGCATGCTGGGTAAGGCGAGTAGGGAGGAGATAGAGGAGCTCCTGCTTGAGGCTGAGTTTGAGCGCCTCTAAAGGGGATAGACAGGGTTGAAAACAGTAGATACTAACATCTTCGTTGAATATCTCTTCAACGGAGACCGTGCTGACGAAGCCGAGAGGCTCTTAGCTTCATATCCTGATCTGGCGGTGACAGTTGGGATAATCGATGAAGTGGAGTTTGTAATTATAAGACGCCTAGCAAAGAAGAGACTAGGTATTAGGAAGCTCAGTAGGCTAAAGGAACACATAAGAAAGAGGGGATTAGACTTCGCAATAGACATGCTAGGGAGATACACTGAGATGCTCCACGAATTCGACATAACGGTCTTGAGAGATCATGCAGAACCCAAGGAGCTACTAGAAGCCATGAGAATATACAGGCTAACCCCAAGCGACGCTATTATAGCCTTAACCT
>WAOW01000002.1 GCA_015521085.1 Candidatus Thermodiscus eudorianus | reverse complement strand
GGGAAACCGGGGCCTAGCGCACGCTCGTGTCCCCCTCGGTGGGGGCCGGGCACGACAGAAAAGTTACCCCGGGGATAACAGAGTCGTCGCGGGCGAGAGCCCCCATCGACCCCGCGGTTTGCTACCTCGATGTCGGCTCTTCCCATCCTGGAGGTGCAGCAGCCTCCAAGGGAGTGGGAGCTCCACGGGGCGCCCTGATTTACACTTCAAATAGTAATCACGTATTACCCGCCTATCCCCAATATAGGGATAAGCAATGTGTAGATGGAGATCAGCGCTAAACTATCTAAGCGGGTTAGTTGCGGGCGATGGAAGCCTCTACTATTATGAAAGGAACAAAGAGTACTTTACTTATGTGTACGACAACAATAGAGACTTCCTGGATAAAGTTGGTCAACTAATTCAGAAAACTGTAAAAGTATCGTACACAATAGTCAAGCCCTCAAAAACAAAGAACTATTACAGGCTCCAATTTACCAGCAAAAGGGTATACGAGTACGTTAAGAAACTACTCAAAGAACGTCCTAAAAGACCGACAAAGAACTTTGTTAGAGGATTAATCGATGCAGAAGGAAGCCTTTACATCGATAGAAAGAATCGGATTGTACTCCAAATAGGACTCACGAACCGTGAACTAGCAGAGTCAATCTATAAATGGATGCTAAAACATGGGTATAGAGTAACGTTTACGGCATATGTTGACAAAAGACCCAATAGAAGAAAGATGTACAAGGTCTATGTAAGGGGATGGGCGAATATTGAAAGGTTAATGAATGAATTAAATCCAATGCATCCTAAATTATATCAAAAATTTCTCAGTTTGAAAATGGAAAGGGCGTCCCGAGAGCTCCCGCCTTGAATGGGGCTGCTCGCCCATTAAAGGGGAACGTGAGCTGGGTTCAGACCGTCGTGAGACAGGTCGGTCTCTACCCGCGGGGGGTGTCGGCCGCCTGAGGGGAAGGTGCCCCTAGTACGAGAGGAACGGGGCGCCGCGGCCTCTAGTGTACCGGTTGTCCGGCAGGGCAGGGCCGGGCAGCCACGCCGCAGTGGGGTAACCGCTGAAAGCATCTAAGCGGGAACCCCTCCCCGAAAAGAGGCGGCCATCCGCCCTGTTAGGGGCGGCGAGGGCTCCCGTAGAAGACGGGGTTGATGGGGCGGGGGTGTAAGCCCTGAGGGGGCGTTGGCCCCCGAGGGGTTCAGCCCGCCGCTCCCAATCGCCCGAGGCCGCAGGGGGTGCTCACCCTGGGGCGGGCTGCACGTTGTATAGTGGTTGTAGCCCGTGAGCGGGGTCCTAGTATGGGCCCGGAGCCTTGGTGGGGCCTGGCCTTGCGGGCGGCTGGGTTGGGTGTGTTGGGCGTCTTGGGCTTTGGGTTGTTGGGGGTTGTCCTTGGGGCGGCGCTGTCTTCTTATTTCCATGTATTCTTCTTGTCTTTGGTTTTTGGTGGTGGTTTGTGAGTTTAGCGCCTTCGCTGGATTTGACGCCGTATCTCATGTTGTTTGTTGTGTTGGATCCTGTGGGGATTCTTCCCTATTATCAGGCTGTGGTGTCTAGGGTTCCTGAGAGGGATAGGGATGTTGTGTTGTCGAGGGCTCTGGCTTTTGCTTTTGCTATGCTTGTTGCCTTTGCGTTGATTGGTGATTTGTTGTTTAGGCTTCTGGGCGTTACTATAGCTGATTTTAAGATTGCCGCCGGGGTTATACTCGCTATCTACGCTATCGCGGCTATATTCGAGGTCCATATTGGTAGTCCCAAGGGCGAGCCTGCGCAGCTGGCTATATTTCCCCTGGCTACTCCTCTTCTAGCCGGGCCTGGCTCGATATCGACGGTCATCTACATCAAGTACGTCTACGGGCTAGCGACGGCGCTCGCGGCTACGACCGTTAACATAATCCTGGCATACCCTATACTCGCATCGGCGTCCATACTGCTCAGGGTGTTGGGCCGGCATGGAGCCCTCTTCATAGATAAGTTCATGAGCCTCATACTAGCCGGGTTCGCGGTATCGTTGATCAGGGAGGGAATACAAGTCCTGGCCTCGGGTTGAAGGGGAGAGGCGGTAACTCGCGAGTCCTTAAAAACGCATTCCTACACCCCTGGGGGATCATGCATGTGCCCCAGGTGCCCTGCCTTGACTGGGAGCAGAGTAGTGGAGCTCCTGAAGGAACTCGTGGGGGTTGAGACTGTAAACGACCCCGTGAGGGGGCTGAGGGTTACCCGTAGCGAGGGCTTGAGGATCCAGGAAATCCTAGCGTCGTACGGGGTCGAGACGGACCTCCTGGAGCATAATGGGTACCCGACTCTGCTGGCTGTGAAGGGGGAGGGGCGCCCCGTCACGCTGTTTATGGCCCACTTCGACGTGGTCCCTCCAGGCCCCGGGTGGACTGTTACTTCCCCCTTCAAGCCTGTCGTCGTAGACGGCTACGTCTATGGGAGGGGCGCGGCAGACGATAAATCAAACGTGGCCGCGATAGCGTCTGCGCTACGCGATTATCAGCCGGTCAAGGGCACTATAATCGTGGCGTTCACCGGGGACGAGGAGATAGGAGGGGCAAATGGCGCGGGCATGCTTGCACAGAAGCTAGAAGAGGAGGGATTAAAGCCGGACTACCTAGTCAATGGGGACGGCAGCCTCTCCAGGGTAATAACCCGGAGGAGGAGCGCCTTCACAGCCACCGTCTCCGTAAAAGCGGAACCCGCCGTGGGGAGTGGAAGAACGGGTAGGAGGGAGTTCGAGACGAGGCTAGTACTACGGGACACTATGCACTCTGCATACTTCACGCCCGGGGTAGACATGCACGCACTCGTAGCCGCGTCCCTATGGACACGCGACTCGGGCTTCAAGATCGCCAGAATGGAGGGAGACTGGGTTAAGAGTAACGTACTCCCTAGGCGAGTCCAGCTAGAGTACGTCGAGCCCGGGGTAGGGCGTATAACGTATGATGAGGCATTGACTAGGCTTGTAGACGCGGTGCTACCCATCACGAGGACCCCTATACTGACGGAGAAGTACAGCGATTACGGAGTCTCCATAAATCCGAACCTCTACAAGCCAGGAGACACGCACCGGCTCATAATCGATATAAGGGCCATGACCACCGACACGGCGTCGATCAAAGAGAGCCTCAAAGACACCCTCAAGGAAAATCTACCCGGAGCAAGCCTAGAGGTTAAAGGGGGCTCCGGCTATCTATACACGAGCAGGGACGCTAGGCTAGTCAAGATAGCCTCCGAGGCGAACTCCATCCTTGGACTTGATCCCGAGCCGGTCGAGGCCGGTGGAGCGAGCGACTCCAGATACTTCAGCCCGCGGGGAGTAGAGGCCATAGACTACGGCCCCCTGGGCTACAATATACACGGCCCCGACGAGAGGGTCTCCATAGACCACTTGCTGAAGGCTGTACGATTCTATAGGAGCATAGCCGAGAGGATACACGGATAACCCAGCTAGCATGTAATACCCGGCGCCAGGGAAGGCAATCAATACACCACGTTATAACCCAGGCGTTCCAACGGTATAGGACCGGAGGTACTCCTATAGTGGTGAGGGTCGAGTACACGGAGTTAGGTTCAACGGGCATAAGAATCTCGCGTATAGGCCTAGGAGCCTGGCAGTTCAGCCAGGCCTGGGGCGTGGTGGAATACGAGAGGGCCAAGAGCATCATATCACGGGCGCTAGAGCTTGGTATAAACCTAGTGGACACGGCTATAGTCTACGGCAGGGGGATGAGCGAAGAGTTCATAGGCAGGGCCTTGAGGGACCTAGGCGCTAAAAGAGACGAGGTAGTCATAGCAACCAAGATACCAGGCGAGATGCTATCATATGACGACATATTCAAGGCTACAAGGAGGAGCCTTGAGAGACTTCAGACCAGCTACATAGACGTGATGCAAGTCCACTGGCCCCCATGCTGGCATAACATACCAGTATGCGAATACATGAGAGCCCTCGAACGCCTGCTAAACCTGGGCATGATACGCGCCATGGGATTAAGCAACCACCCCATAGAGCTTGTAGACTCGGCTAGGGCATGCCTAGCACGAGCTGACGTAGAGGTCCTCCAGGTACGATTCAACCCGGTAGAGCTAGAGGCCGAGGACGAGATAATACCGTATGCCGAGGAAAACGATATGACGCTACTAGCATGGAGCCCCCTAGCCAAAGGCGCAATACTAGGCAAATACACGCTTGAAGAAGCGGAGAAACTCGACGACGTCAGGAGAGGCGATCCAATATTCCATCCAGCCAACTACAAACAAATACTCGAAGTCGCCAACATCGTGAAGGAACTCGCCGCAAAGTACGAGAAAACACCGGCACAGGTAGCGTTGAACTGGCTGCTGAGCTATAGCGACGTTGTCGTCCCTATACCAGGCGCAAAGAACCCCAGCCAAGTCGAAGACAACGCGGGAGCCATGGGCTGGAGACTCAAGAGAGATGACTGGTATAGGATCTACGAGGCTGCCAGGAGGATAAAGCTGACACGCGTAACATACTAAGCCCTTGAATCACGCAGGCAACGTAAGATGTCCGAGCCGATATAACCCGACAGCGATACATGTAGCCAGAGGCATGCACTTGAACGGACATGCCGGGGGTGTGGTGAATCGCCTTCGCATAACGGTACCATTAGGGTTAGAAACACCATGGGGAGACGGCTAGAGGTATTCGAGCCCTTCAAGCCGCCGCTTGTCAGGATGTACGTATGTGGTCCGACACCCTACGACTACACACACCTCGGCCACGCCAGGTCCTTTGTGGCCTTCGACGGGATCAAGAGGTATCTACAATTAAGGGGCTACGATGTCTTCCATATACAGAACATCACGGACATCGACGACAAAATAATAAACAAGTCGCGCGAGACCGGGAAAGACTGGAGAGAGATCGCCGACTACTATGCACGAGACTACTTGGAGTCCCTCGAATCGCTGAGGATACGAGTCGACCTACACCCACGTGTAACACAACACATTAAAGAAATAATTGAATTCATTGAAAAACTCCTGGAGAAGGGATACGCCTACGTAACAGAGAGCGGAAGCGTCTACTTCGAGGTCGACAAGTACAAGGATTATGGCAGGCTAAGCGGCAGATTCGCAAAGGATACATGGTCCCAGGAGGAAGAATACGAGAGGGAAAAGAGGAAACCATATGACTTCGCACTATGGAAAGCCGCCAAGCCAGGAGAACCCAGATGGAAGAGCCCATGGGGCGAGGGGAGACCCGGCTGGCACATAGAGTGCAGCGTGATGAGCACAAGATACGCCGGAGGGCAACTAGACATTCACGGCGGGGGAATGGACCTGATATTCCCCCACCACGAAAACGAGAGAGCCCAAAGCGAGGCCTACCTGGGCCGCTCGCCCTGGGTAAAGTACTGGCTACACACAGGGTACCTGACGATAAGCGGAGAGAAAATGAGTAAGAGCCTCGGCAACATCATTACATTAAAAGACGCAATCAAGGAATGGGGAGCCGATACACTAAGACTCTGGCTACTCAGCGGGCACTACAGGACCCAGCTCGAATACAGCGAGCACAGCCTCAACCAGGCTAAACGCCTACTATCAAGGCTAAAGGACATCGGATACAGAGTCCAGAGGAGAATCGAGAAAGAAGACTACACACACCACCTAGGCAGCCACGACATCTCCGTGCTAGCCAAGATACGCGATATAATGATCCGGTGGCACTCGGAGATGAGCAACGACTTCAACCTAGCAGGAGCACTGCGAGAAGTATGGGAGCTAACCAACATCTACTACAGCGAAGTCGATCAGACCGAGAACCCGGCCATAACCTGGAGCTACTACAGGGCCCTCACACAAGTAAACAAGGTATACGCCGTGCTAGACGATATACTGGCTCCGGAGGGCGCAGCTAAGCCCCTGGAAGACTCCATAGGAGAACTCCTCGATCTAATAGTTGAAGTCAGGGGAGAACTACGCCGGAGGAAAATGTATGATCTAGCCGACACGATTAGAGCGAAACTAGCCGAGCTGGGCGTGGAGCTACTAGACTACAGGGACAAAACCGAGTGGAGGCTCAGGCGATGAAATGCCCTCCCCCAGACAGGGATCCTAGATACGCAAGGCAACTCCCCATCATCAACGGGGAGGGCCAGACCAAGCTTTACAAGAGCAGAGTAGCGGTGGTAGGGCTGGGGGGCCTAGGTAGCATTGTATCGCAGTATCTGGCGGCGGCTGGGGTCGGCCACATTAAGATAATAGACTCAGATCTCGTAGACGTGAATAACCTCAACAGGCAACTCCTATACGATACCCCCAGTATAGGACTGCCCAAGGCGCCGCTAGCCGCTAGGAGACTAAAGGCGATAAACCCCTGCATAAAGGTTGAGTGGTTCCAGGAAAAGCTAGACCGGGACAACATAAACGAGGTCATAGGCGATGTAGACTTAATAGTGGACTGCCTCGACAACTGGGAGACCAGGCTCCAGCTAGACGAATACTCTCAGAGGAAGAAGATACCACTACTCCACGCCGCAGTCGAATCATTCTATGGACAAGTCTTCCTCTCAATCCCCGGAGAAACCGCTTGCCTAAAATGCATAGCCCCAGCAAGTACCAGTCAGAGGACGATACCGGTCCTGGGCGCTATAGTCGGGGTCATAGCCAGCATAGAGGCCTCGATCGCTATAAAACACCTGCTAGGACTCGACGATGATAGAGGGACCCTCATAATTGTGGACATGAAGTCCAACAGCATAGATAAGATACCTATAGACCCTGGCTCCTGCCCATGCCAAGCCGGAGAGGCCTAACATATATGCAGGAAGTGATAGAGCTCCGGGATTAAACCATTTAAAATAAAGACGACAAGATTATACAGTAAGAAACCCCACGATATAAACCTCTAGCTACAAACTCTCCGACACGAGGTGGTATACGCGTCTTGCGTAGGAGAGGCCTATCCTCCCAAGCCATAGCCATACTAGTAGTAGTCATCATCCTGCTAGCAGCGGCGATATACCTAACGCAATCCGGAGGAGGCACTAAAACGGAGACAACGACCACGCAGGCAACCGGGACGGAGACAACCACTGCACAGGAGCAATCTACAACGACAGGCAAGAAACAAGTCAAAGTACTGGTCCTGTTCGACGTAGGCGGCAAGGGAGACCTAAGCTTCAACGACATGGCTGTACTGGGAGCCGAGAAGGCCAAGGAAGAGCTAGGAGTCCAAATCGACTACCAAACCCCAGCTAGCGTAGACGCGATGTCAAGCCTCCTCAAAAGCGTGAGCCAGAGCGGAGAATACGACCTCATAATAGGAGTGGGCTTCCTCTGGCTCGATCCAATGGTCCAGGTGGCGCCACAATTCCCCAACCAGAAATACGCTATCATAGACGCTGCCCCCACCGAGACAATACCAAATGTAGCGGCCTATGTATTCCGAGAGCAGGAAGTAGCCAGCCTAGTAGGTGTACTAGCTGCCGACATAGCCAGCAACATAAACTCGACCTGCGCTGGAGCAGTAGCCGGGATGGACATACCACCCCTCTGGAGGTTCCACATCGGATACCTATACGGGATACAATACTACAACCAGCACACTGGAAAGAACATAGACCTGGGATGGGTCTACGTAGGCGACTTCCAGAACCCACAGCTAGGGAAGCAGACGGCGCAACAGATGATAAGCCAGGGATGCAGGGTACTATACGGGCTAGCCGGTCTAACCCACGTCGGAATGTTTGACGCCGTAAAAGAGGCCAACCAGCAGGGAGTGCTAGCTATAGCAATAGGACAGGACGCCAGCCAGGAGTGGTATGACCCCGAACACATAATACTAAGCGGTCTAAAGAGGGTCGACGTAGCAGTCTACAATGCTATCGAAGCCGTGGTTAAAGGCGAGTTCAAAGGAGGAGTGCACAGTCTTGGACTGAAGGAGGGAGCCCTAGGCATAAGCGACCCAGCCATAATAAAGTACTTCGCCAGCATCGCGGCAAAACAGGGTAGGCTCCCGCAAGGCTTAACCCCCGACGACGTAGTCGAGATTGTAATGCAGAAGAGGCAGAAGTATATCGATCAAGGAGCCTGGGACCTAGTGAAGCGACTAGAGGAGGCGATTAAGAAAGGCCAGATAGTATTCAAGTCCCCGGCTACCCACGACGAATACAACCAGGTAATCCAGGCACTCGAAAACGGGGATCTGAGCGCGGCGGTAGCCTCGGGATAGCCTCCGACTCCACACCCCTATTTTTATCCAAGTACTAGATCACTAGAGGGCCGGGACGATTGTCTTGGAGAGCGTCGAGACGCCGATAGTAGAGATGAAAAATATAGTAAAGGTATACCCTGATGGTGTTAAGGCTCTCGATGGCGTCTCGCTAAGACTTTACCGGGGCATGGTGCACGCACTCCTCGGAGAAAACGGAGCCGGTAAGACGACACTCATGAGAATACTCTACGGCGAGATAAAGCCGAGCCGGGGAGAAATCTACGTCGATGGGGAGCCGGTTAGATTCCACACGCCCATAGACGCGATAAGAAAAGGGATAGCAATGATATACCAGCATCCCAGGATGGTCCCCACGCTGACTATAGGCGAAAACATAGACCTTTACTTCGACAGCGCGGGGATACCCCCAGAGGAGAGGCAGGAACGACTCAAGAGGGCCGAGGAGGTAACCGGATTCCACATACCGCTAGATAGCAGGGTAGAAGACTCGCCTATAGGTGTACTACAGAGGGCCGAGATCGTTAGAAGCCTGGCAGCAGGGAGCAGAGTGATGATACTAGACGAGCCCACAACAAACCTAACGCCACTAGAAGTAGAGGGGCTCTTCAAAGCAATCGACAGAATGAAGACGAACGGAGTAGCTATAGTATACATAACCCACAGGCTCCCAGAGATTGAGAGAATCGCCGATATAGTAACTGTACTTAGAAAGGGCAGAGTGGTCGCCAGCGAGGTACCCAGAGAATCCCTTACCCGGGAGGAACTAGCCAGGCTGATGGTAGGAGAGATACCCCAGCCTGCCCGGAGGACCGAGAGGAAAATAGGCAAGCCCATCGTCAAGATCAAATCCTTACGGGCTAGAAAAAGGATCCAGCTAGCGATAGAAGAGCTAGAGGTTAGGGAGGGGGAGATACTGGGGGTTGCAGGTGTAGAAGGCAATGGTCAGGAGGAGCTGGTATACTCCATTCTAGGCGTCATCGAGCCGGAGGCCGGTACCGTCGAGCTGCTGGACAAGAGAGTGCAGGGTCCCTCCGACTTCCTAGCACGTGGAGGCGCATACGTGCCCGGCGACAGAACGAAAGCCCTCGTTTCCTGGTTCAGCATCGCCGAGAACTTAGCCTTCCTGGTATACGCACACGAGGGTCCCTCGTTTATGCCGCCTACCATGCTATCGAGGCTATACGCCGAGATAAGAGACGCATTCAAGATTGTTGCAAAGAGTCCATGGGCTCCCGTAGCGACGCTCAGCGGGGGTAACCAGCAGAAGCTTCTCGTCGGGAGCCAGCTGTACTTGAAGCCCAGGGTTATAGTGGCTGTGAACCCCACGCGGGGACTTGACGTGGCGACTACCAGATACGTTAGGAACCTCCTGGTCGAATACGCGAGCAAGGGAGCCGCGGTGATCCTGGTCAGCAGCGACCTCGACGAGATCCTCGAAGTAAGCGACAGGATAATCGTCCTCTACAAAGGACGCGTCTCCGGAGAACTTGCAAGGGAAGAAGCAACACCCGAGAGACTGGGTGTCTTGATGGGTGGGGGAGGATGAAGCCGGGAGACCTAGCCGGGAGGATAGCCTCAGAGGTGGTACTGGTAACTATAGCCTTGCTAATAGGACTAGCCTCCATAGTGATAGTAGCCACGTACACAGGGGCGCCCGCTACCGGGATGCTGAAGACAATGCTGCTCTCATGGGAGAAGCTACCCGACATGGTCGCCGAGTACACCGCTGTATTGACGTTGACTGCGATGGCGTTCAGTATACCGTTATATGCAGGCCTGTTCAACATAGGCGCCGAGGGGAGCCTCTACATAGGCGCCTTAGCAGCGCTCTGGACCGCAATAGAGACCGGAAACCTCCTATTATCACTTATAGTCGGAGTTCTCACTGGACTCCTATTGACAGGATTCGCAGGGATCCTCAGAGTATACCTTAACGTCAACGAGGTACTGAGCACTATAATGCTGAACTGGATCGTATACTGGACACTACTATACGCGATCATAGTCTACCTGGCAGACCCAGTGTACCCCCAGAGGACGATCCAGGTGCCACCGCAAGCCAGGCTCCCCCACATAGGGGGCATCCCCCTAACGATCCTAGTATCCGCCCTGACCTCTATTCTCATGTTTGTATTCATCCGGATGACCAGACAAGGGATACTCCTCAGATTCTCCGGAGCCAATGAAAACGCATGCAGAGAAAGAGGAGTCAACACGAGGTACTACAGGATACTCTCAATGCTCCTGGCCGGAGGACTAGCAGGCCTCGCGGGCTCAATCCACATACTAGGCTACTCCTACAGCATAGACGTACTCGGAGGCACAGTTAGAGGGTACGGGTTCAACGGCATAGGAGTAGCCTTGATGGGAAGGAACGACCCGCTAGGCATACTTCTCGCCAGCTTCCTATTCTCAACCCTCCTAGCCGGGAGCCAGCTAGTCGAACCACTCTACGGGGTGCCGAAGGAAGCCGCAGATACCGCGATAGGGATAATAGTCATCGCGCTAGCCGCGCCAGAAGCCTTCAGAATAATCTACAGGCGGGTAAAGGGGTGGAAGTAGTGCTAATAGAGGATGCAACTATAACCCTAATCATAAGCCTCTCCGCCATGACCCCCATAGCACTAGTCGCGGTAGGCGAGATCATAGCCGAGAAGAGCGGCGTAGTCAACATAGGCCTAGAGGGAATACTCCTGCTATCAGCATGGATCGGAGCCTATATCGGTATAGAGACTGGCAGCATCGTAGCTGGATACCTAGCGGGCCTGCTGATGGGCGCCGTACTCGGCCTCATACACGGCGTCATAAGCGTGAACCTCAAAGGAGACCAGATAATAGCGGGGGTAGGCCTCAACATGGCGGCAGCCGGGCTAACTGCCATTCTAACAAAAGCCGTTTGGGGGAACTACGGGCAAAGCCCGCCCCTAAACATACGGCCACCAGGATTCATAATCATGGGACAGAGAGTAAGCTATGCGTTCATCCTGGCAGTCGCAGTGGGAGTAACAGCCTGGTATGTCCTTGAGAAGACGAGGCTCGGCTTGAAGATAAAGGCTGTAGGAGACGATCCCAGAAGCGCAGAAGCGCTAGGAATAAGCGTTACCAGAACCAGGCTCGCAGCGACCATTATAGGCGGTGGCTTAGCAGGGCTTGCCGGAGCCTTCCTCAGTGTCGACTACATAGGGAGTTTCGTCAAGCTAATGAGCGCTGGCAGAGGCTTCATAGCACTAGCAGACGTGGCGTTTAGCGGGTGGAACCCGCTCTTCGCCCTCTTAGGCGCCTTCGTCTTCGGATTCAGCGACGCACTGGCCAGATATTATACCATAGTAAGGGGTACCACGGCTGGCGCATACTTAATCAACACCATACCATATATTGTAACGCTCCTAGCAATAACCGCTACGGCAAAGAGAGCAGTAGCCCCTAGAGCACTCGGCAGGCCTTACGCCAAAGAGTAGAGGATCCTAGGGCGTGACAACTACCCTAAAAGAATCGCCCTCCAAGCTCTTAGCAAAGGCCTTGTCAACCTCATCAAGCGGGTATCTAGCTGTAACGGGTACCGAGACTAGGCTCCTGGATAGAATGCTGAGGGCAAGTTTGAAATCCCGCCAATCACCACAGCGGGTCCCTATGACTCTAACCTCCTTTACAACGCTCACAGTCTGAGGAAAGCTCGCTACGCCGCCCGGCGTGCTCTTCAAATGAATCACGCCCCTCGGCCTAACAAGTTCCACGGCCGCTCTCAAACCCGAGTTAGAGCCGGTCGCTTCAACGATGTAATCGAACCCAAGCCCGAGGCTTGACTCTTCTCGGCCCAGCCTAGAGGCCTCCTCGACCTGCACGACGCGGAAGCCAGCCCTTTCAAAGAGGTTTGCCTTCATGCTTCCACGCCGTACTATAATGACGGGGTCGTGCCCTAGCATCCTCAGCAGGTTAGCTGTGAGCCACGAGATAAAACCCGATCCTATAACTCCTATGAGATCGCCTGGCTCCGGGGGACGCTGTCTAACCATGTTTACAACCGCTGCAAGGGGCTCAGCGGCGAAAGCTATATCGTGGGGAAGCCGGTGCCTGTGCAACGCCCATGTTGGCGCTATGAAGTACTCTGCCATGCCGCCGTCGAAGTCTATACCTAGTGTCCTCCTATTGGGGCAGTGAGTGTAGAGGCCCGCCTGGCACACTCTACACTGTCTACAAGCAAAGTTTATCTCGCTGACAACTCTTTCCCCCAACAGCTCGGAGGGACCCTCAACCACTACTCCCGACACTTCGTGGCCCGGTATGAGTGGAGTCTTGAAAAGGGGGTAACTACCCGTATAGAAGGCTTTGTCGGTGCCACAGATCCCGACGGCTTTGGCCTCGATCAGGGCCCATCCGGCGGGTGGACGGGGAGTGTCGACCTCGACTAGGCGTAGATCCCTTGGCCCAAAGAGTACTGCAGCCTTCATCTTGAGGGTCCCTCACTGTTTCATGAGGCCCTTGTAGTCTATGGCAAGGCTCTGCCCGGAGTCTATAACGTATACCTGGCCCGTTATGTTCGAGGCCGCGTCGCTGGCTAGAAACGCTACTAGTCTACCTACCTCATAGGGCTCTACAAGCGAACCTGTCAACGTGTATCTCTCTGTGAACTCTTCGATGCTTATCCCGGTGGCCTTGAAGAAGCTCAAGCCCATATCAGTCCTCGCAAAGCCCACCGCGACTGCATTTACTGTAATGCCGGTATGGGCTAGCTCCTGGGCTAGGGCTCTCGTGAACCCTATAACACCAGCTTTCGCGGCGCTATACGCGGCGAGCCAGCGCAGTCCCTTCAACCCGGCTATGCTTGTTATATTCACGATTCTACCCCATCTCTTACCAACCATGTAGGGTATAACCTCCCTGGTAGTATAGAAGACGCCGTCAAGGTTCACAGCAATATGCCTTCGCCATAATTCATCGCTCATGGACTCTACGGGGGATAGAAGGCCCCAGCCAGCATTGTTGATTAGGACATCGACGTCCCCAGCCTCGCTCCTGATCCTGTCGAACATCGATCTAACCTGCGAGGGGTCGGAGACATCGGCTTGGATCATAAGCCCATCGGAACCCTCCCTCCTTATCATCCTAAGAGTTTCCTCAGCCTCTGAGGCCCTCTTCCTATAGTTAACGATAACATAGTGGCCCTCCTTGGCGAGTTCCACCGCGATAGCTCGCCCCAGACCGCGGCTACCTCCTGTCACCAGGGCTATTCTCTCCATTTAGCCACACCAACACGTCAGTATACTATCCATGGGAAAGTCCCGTATTTAGCATGGTATCATAATTAGTGAAAGCAGGCTCTAGCCGGGTGCACTCACGATCCTAGTGATTCGGGGCTTTACGGCCCGCCGCCCTGATAAACGCCTCTTCGAGATTACCTGCAGCAAAGGTTCTCATGGCGTCGGAGACCCTTCCAGAGAATATCACAGTTCCCTCGACAATGAAGGCTACGTAGTCAGCTATTACCTGGGCCTCAAACATATTGTGAGTAGTCACTATAACAGTCTTACCCCTACCGGCCAATTCCTTTATCAACCCCCTTATCCTGTACGCCGAGAACACGTCGAGACCCGTAGTCGGCTCGTCGAGTACGGCGAGCTCGGGATCATGCATAAGGGCGGTAGCTAAGAGAAGCCTCCTCTTCATACCCTTACTATAATCGCCGGCCCGCCTCGCCAATTCTTCCCTTGATAAACCTGATATCGCGATGGCATTCTCCAGGTAACGTGAGGATAAGTCCTCCTTTCCCCTAGCGTAGAGCCTCGCGTAGAATAGAAGGTTCTCGTAACCGGAGAGCCTCTCGTAGGGCTCGGCGTCTTCCGGTAGATATCCTATCCTAGACTGAACCCTCTTCCAATCATTTGATCCCGGAGTCGAGCCTAACACTTCAATCGAGCCCTCGTCCGCCCGATACAATCCTAACACTGTCCTGATAGTAGTGGTCTTCCCGCTTCCATTGGGGCCTGCCAGGACGAAGACCGAGCCCCGAGGGACCCTCATGGTAATACCACGTAGTATGATTCTACCCTTAACCCTCTTAACAATGCCTTCAACCACTACGGCATAATCACCTATCTCGCGTGCCATGCTATTCTTCCCTGCCACGCCCTCCTTGTAGAGTCTTGTCCACGGGAACTAAAAGCGGAATCCATGATGTGAACTCGTTATAAGGCGATGTTAGAGCTGTAAATGCTAAACGGGATAAGAGGCCAGGAGACCCGATAACTGGGGGCCGTTGAGTTGACCCTTGCGGAGTTCGTCGCCCGCTACGGAGAGAAGGGCTATATCGTGTTAAAGGCCATTATCGAAGCCGCCCGGAGGACCAGGCCCCCCCATGCCCTAGGCGACTTCAGCTATAGGGACTTGAAGAGGGTACTCAAGGAGATGGGCGTAGACTATAATCCATCTCCTCTGCTAGTTAGGCTTGAGAGAGAGTACGGCGTTATAGAGACAAGTTATAGGTCTAGCAACCAGCACTGGTGGAACATCATAGACAGGTATTCGATCGAGGAGGTTCTAAGGGAGTGGGAGGGCAGGCCGGAGCCCGACCCCGAAGACCCCAGAGTCAGGATGCTTAGGATACAGTTCTACTCCCTGGACCCGCAGTCGTTACTGGATACGCTAACACGGTTATCCAGGCGCTCTCGGATGTCTGCTGTTGAAAGGGATAGGATGAGGCGGTTCGCGTTCCACGAGTTGCCTCTGCTAGTCGAGTTCCTCGAACGCGCTAAGGCCGACTACCCCGATGAGCTGGCCGATGAGATAGCCATGGCAGAGTCGATACTTGAGCTCGCGGAATTAGTAACGAGTAGGGCTAGTGGTAGGGGTAAGCCCAGGAGGATGGTGTCCCCGGAGCTAGAGGACGCCCTTAGAAGAGGCGGTAGCGAGCCTCTCTAGCATTGCTTTAAACGCCTTCGAGAGAACAAGCCTATTATCGTACCCTGCTACTATACCCTCCAACTCGCTTCTAGGCGACCCTCTGAGTCCCCTCGCGATCCTTACCATGTTGCGTGTAGCACGTATAGCCTCGTCCACTATAGTGATATCGGCCCTCTGAGCGGTCCGACTGAATGGATTCAGGTCTATTGCGGAGACGATCTTGCCCCATGACTTTAAGGCCTCAGTCCTATCGCCATCCTCTATGGCAAGTAACACGAAGTCGGCCCTAGCGATACCGTCTCTACAGACTATCCCACGAGCGCTCTCTAGCCCGGGGACATGTGTTTTCTCGCAGTCGGGAGAGAGAAGGTTCGGCACTCCATACCCCTCCAGGTACTTGTGGATCGCGCGAACCCGCTCCTCAGTCCTATAGAACAGGTTGACCTCGACCCGTGCCCCCGTCAGGCGAGCTAGCTCGGCGATCTCCTCCGCCGCGAGTGCCGCATAGTTACCGTTGACTGATATAACAGGGCTCTCCGCTAGCAATAGGCGGGCTACCGTGGCTCTCTCGGCTTCCAGGGCGAAATCATGGCTCTCCTCTCCAAGTATATAGTCGAAGGCTTCTCCCCTTCCATGGGCTATTAGGCCCTCCGGGACGACTAGGCCCCTGCGGAAGCCCTCCACGAGCCTCTCCCTTATCATGAGTGACTTATACCGGGGATGGCTTGGAGGTATGTCTATGCCAGGCACTGTCAGCTCCACCAGATACCTGGTGGGCTCGCGGAGACTCCTAAAATCCTTGGCTCGAAGCCATGACTCTCCAAGACGCTTACGGCGTCGCCTACCCATTCACGCTCTACAAAGAACAGGACCACGCGTTTCTTCCCGTAAACCCCGACCTGACCTGGCAACTTGGGGACCTCTCTACCCGCCAATGCCGCCTTCAAGAACCCGGATTCCCGTGAGAACCTCTCGCTCCAGTAAATGAAGGATTCAACCGTGAAGTCCCTGTCTATTCTCCTAAGCGCTCTTTCCGCGAGCCCGTATACCTTGCTATCCAGGGTCTTTAACATAGTGCCCGTGCTCATTATCCCTGTATCTATGGAGACTAACGAGAGGGTCCCTGGAAGTTGCAGGCACTCGACCTCTCCAATGCCGGGTCCCCCAGGCTTCCTCCTGTAAACGATGCCCACGCCACAGGATATCGCTAGTACATCGCCTAGCCCTGTCTCCTCCATTATATCTGCCAAGTGAGCGACTTGTAACGCCTCTCTATAGCCGCGGCCCCTTATCCTTCCTATAATTAGCGATGCAGCGACTGCAGAGGCCGCGCTTACAGCGTAGCCCACTGCGGGAGGCAGAGGCATGTGTATTGTAAGCGTGATATTGGCTTCTTCAAGACCGTATAGTCGGATGACGCGTGATACCGTGCTAGGGTAGCGGAGAGAGTCTCCTGAGAGACATGCTCTTAGTCTTGGCTCGATGCTCACACCTACACCTATGGATCCCGAATCCATGTACCCGGCTTTCCTTACCGGGACGAAGATGCTGGTTATGTGGTGGGGCGAGTCAGCGCACCAGGTTCCAGGCCTCATATCCTAGCCTCCGCTACGATGTCGAGGGGCGGGGATGGCGGAGGGACCCTCTTATGCTCGGACTTCCTATGAAGCTCCATTACCCTCGAAACCACTGCTTCGGGCACGCCTGTCGCCGATGGGACCTCCCTGGGGTCGAGGCCTAGGTCGAAGATCGAGTAAAGTACTAGGTCCACCTCCTCATAGCTCACGCCTAGCTCTCCCTCAGCCGTCTGACCCGGCCATAACCTTGGGCTACTTGGTTTAAACGCGATCTTATCGGGTACGCCTAGGTTCTTGGCTAGCCTCCTGACCTGGTTCTTGTAGAGTATACCTATTGGGAGCACATCCACCCCGCCGTCTCCGTACTTTGTGAAGTAGCCTATCAGGATCTCGCTCCTATCCCCTGTCCCTAGGACAAGCCTGTTCAGCTTATTCGCGTAGTAGTAGAGTAGTGACATGCGTATTCTAGCCCTGAGATTTCCTAGAGGAACCTTATCGAGTTCCTCGCCTTCATATACTGGTATAGTAGACTTGTAGACGGCGACTATGGGTGTTATGTTGATCACATGCGGGGTGGCGCCGAATAGGCTTGCGAGATCTTTTGCATCCTCCACATCCTCCTGGGGGGTTACCTCAGTGTCCGGCATTATAAGGGGAAGAACCCTGTCTCTACCGACGAATTTCACTGCTAAGGCGAATGCAGTGGCGGAGTCGACCCCGCCGCTAAGCCCTACAACGTAGCCTTTAGCTCCTGCCTCTTCGAGCTTGGAGTTGAGGAACTCTCCTATAGCTTGAGCTACTCTATTGTAGTCGAGCCTAACGACCTCCTCTAGCGTGACTCTCCTGGTCATAGGCCACCCTCCTTGATGTTTTTGGCTAGGTCGAGTATTGTCCTCGATAGTATCTCCTTGTCTATCCTCCCTATATACTCTTTCGCGATAGTCGAATTCGTCTTCCATAATAATAGAGCGTCTAAATACTCGGATGCGAACCCGGCCTCTGAACTACCGACGTTATTAGCCACTACGATAGAGGCTCCGTACTTGTTCATCTTGTCTAATGCAGCTCTATAGAGGTCCTCGACGCCCCTAGCCGTCTCTGCGGCGAACGCGACCAGTACATCAACCCTTTCAGCTAGGCCCTCGATAACCTTAGGGGTTCCCTCTAGCTCTAGGGTTAAATCCTTAATACCGCTCCTCAGCTTCTCACCCCACCTCCTCTTGCTCCTATAGTCGGCTGGTGCTGCAGCCGCTATGAGATAGTTGAAACGTCCCTCGCTAACCAACTCTCTAACTGCCTTGGCCATCTCCTCGGTGGTAGAGACCCTATGCGCTTCCACCATATGCGGGATTACGTGTTCTACATGGCCGTAGACTAGTGAGACCCTCGCGCCCCTGGCCCAAGCCTCTATAGCTAGTTCTATACCCATTCTACCACTGCTCGGGTTGCTGAGGAACCTAGTCGGATCTATCCACTCACGCGTCGCGCCAGCCGTAACCAACACTCTCTCGCCAACAAGGTCCCTTCCCCTAGAGGCTAGTGCGGCCGCCGTCCTAGCTACCACCCAGGTATCGGGATACTTTGCTATACCCTCCTCGACCCGAGGAGGCATTACCACGTACCCCATGCTAGTTAGCCTGTCAACGACCTCCGCGTAGACCGGTGAATCCATCATGTTCTGATGCATGGCGGGTACTATCATTACAGGCTTATCCTCCCCTCTCATAGCTATAGCTGTTAGGGCTACTGGGTTGTCTGCAACACCGTATGCTATCTTAGACATGGTCGAGAGTGTTGCAGGAGCCACTAGCATGGCGTCGCATCCTTTGGAGAGTTGTATGTGCTCGACCTCCCCGGTTAACTCTACTATGGGCCTCTCCCCCGTCGCCCACTGCAAGAGCATCGGGTCTACCAGGCTGGCGGCGGGCCGAGTCATTACCGGTATAATCCATGCTCCACGCCTCATGAGCCAGCGGGCCGCATCTATTGACTTGTATAAGGAGACGCTTCCCGTCAAGCCTAGGATTATACACCTACCCGCTAGGTAATCGTTTACGGTTCCCGTGATCGACTTTGATGGATGCCCCAGTAGCGGTCTACCCATTACTCATCATCCCATCAGCTATACATTCCTGGATATAACCCTTTGTTGTATAGGTCAAATAACTTGGTGTAGGAGGTTTGGAGACCATTCACTCCAGCGGACCCGCCAGCTTAGTCATAAGGCGTGCATCCAAGGAGGATATACCGGCGGTCATGGCCGTTAACCTAAAGAGTCTCCCAGAGAACTACTGGTACGGGTTCTACGAGCATATTCTGTCCAACTGGCCCTATGCTTTCCTAGTTGCGGAGTACGGGGGCGTGATAGTTGGTTATGCAATGTCGCGCATCGAGGAGACCGGCGATCCCCTACTGCTGGGCCTAGTAGACGATGAGGGGCAACCTATTGTAAAGGGATGGCTTGAACCGAGGAAGGTTGGGCACCTGGTATCGATAGCCGTTTTACGAGAGTACAGGGGCCGAGGAATTGGGTCAGCCCTGCTCTCGGAGACTATTAACGCTGTGAGGGACTATTACAAGGCCGATTCACTCTTCCTTGAGGTTAGGGTGTCCAATACGCCGGCCATAAGGCTTTACGAGAAATTCGGTTTCAGAGTTGTCAGGAGGATACCCTTTTATTATAGGGATGGAGAGGACGCGTACGTAATGGTGTTGAGGCTTGCACCCCTTACCAGTTAACGCCTATCCTCTCCTTGTATTCCGTGTATAGTTTCGTGACCCTTGCAACCCATTCTTCGAGGCCGTCTGGGTTTTCGGGATAGCTGAGGTAGAGTTCCTTGGCCTTCTTCATGTATCTGGAGACTGTGACTAGTTGTTGTAGCATGGAGGGCCGGCCTAGCAGGCGTACTAGCATACGTGCCTTGTCCAGGATTGAGAGGTTTGCTTTGAGGTCGCCAGTGACGCTGGTCTCGTAGGCGTCCTCGGCCCGCATTATACCGTTCTTCAACGCCCATTCTATCTCCTCGTCGGTCAACTCCTGTAGGTAGATCCTGAATATGTCGAGGCTGGCCTGCTTGGCCCCGATCCCCTTCATATAGCCTAGATTGGTTTGCCAGAGGGGGCCATACCTTGTAAAGTCGCCCTGGGTGAAAGCCTCAATTATGGCCTTGGAAGCATGGTAGGCCGCGTTCATAGCATATCCCATGCCGCCTCCGTGAACCGGGTTAACGGTGAACCCGTTGTCGCCTATGCCTATGAAGTTATCCCAGACTAGCGTGTTGGCTGGCCGCCTAGTGGGCACCGCCGCCCCAGCGTCTGCATAGACTTCTACTTGGCTACCCACGTCGGGCCTCTTCATGAGCACGTTATCATATATGGATTTGGGATGGGGGTGACCGCGCCCCCCTTGCACTCCCAGGCCTATATTGGCTACATGTTCGCTCTTCGGGAAGAGCCACCAGTATCCTCCTGGCGCTATGCTCATGTTGACGTAGATCCTTATGTAATTTGGGTCTTCTATCTCTCTAGCTAGACGCACTATCCTCCTGTAGGCTACATTCATGTCAACGGGTTTCAGGCGCTCGTTAACAGGCCACTCTTCCGGCAGTCTTCTGCGTAGAACCCCGCTCGTGCCGGTAGCATCCACGATGACCTTACCCCGAAACTCCAGCTCCTCGCCCTTACTACTTGCAGCCCTCACCCCTACTAGCTTCGAACCCTCCATGCGGGGGCCTCGAACGTATGTCTCCAGGTATAGGTCGACGCCCGACTTCTCTGCTTCCTTGAGGATCATTGTACCGTATGCGTTCCTGTTTATCATGAAGCCCGTGCCTTTTACCCTCAGCCTTACTTCCTCGCTGGGACTATAGACGTCTATGCCTTCGACCCTATTGGCCAATGCATCTCCAGTGGGCAAAGGCATCTTGTTTTCATGGAAATGATGCTCCCCTATGGCATCTCCGCAGGGTTTCCCCCATATCCCGCTCCAGTCGACGAGGTCTATACCTGCAACCCTCAGGCCACTCTTCCGGAGATGGTATGCGAGAGAAGAACCTGCTGGCCCTAACCCGACTATAACAACGTCATAATCTAGCGTCTTCACCTGTACCACCACTCCGTGGCAAAAGGAGCTACCGTCCATCCCAAAATAAATCTACATCCATGTACATCTCTTTCCAAAGGAAATTAAACTCTAGGTAACTACTCCTATAGCTATTTGGTGAGGCGCGTATGAGCTGGTTCAGGAGGAGGAAGAGGGACTACTTCGACGATATATTTGAGGACATATTCGAGGAGTTCTCCAGGATAGAGGAGATGTTCCGTAGCCTAGTAAGAGAGACATTTACAAGAGATATAGAGAGGCTCAGCGCCGAGGGTAAACCACTCATCTACGGCGTCAAGATAACCATAGGCCCAGATGGGGTCCCCCGGATAAGAGAGTTCGGGAACGTAAAGGTTAGAGGCGATAAACCAGTTCTAAGAGAGGAGATAGAGCCACTAGTCGATGTAATGGAAGCCGATGACGACGAGGTATGGGTTATAGCCGAGCTCCCAGGAGTCGACAAAGAAAAGATAAAGGTGAAGGCCACCGAGAAAAAAGTCATAATAAAGGCGGAAAACAGCAGGAAATACTATAAAGAAGTCGAGCTCCCGGTAGAAGTAGATCCCGACACGGCAAAAGCCTCCTATAGAAACGGAGTCCTCGAAATAAGGCTGAAGAAGAAGAGCAAGAAGGAAGAGATGGAAGGCAAGGAGATAAAGATAGAGTAGAAGATACTATAATCTCCCAACCATCCACTCGGGTTTCTTTCTAAGACACTCCTCGTCTAGCGGAGCCTCGATAACTCTATCGCCGACGACCTTGCTCGCACCCTCGTAGTCACAGATGACTAGGGTGAACCTTCTTCTACCGTTTATAGCCTCTTCAAGCCACTTCTTGTTCTCTCTGCAACTCTTATCGACGTCCCATCTGCCCTTGCAAGCGACTTCAAGCGCCTCCATGAATCTATGCAGTACGCCTTCGACAGTACTTATGAAGCCTTGGCTTGCTGGACCCGGTATCATCTCATATCCCACTTCGGGTATAGAGAGGTATGCATAGGCCGATTTGACGAGCAGCCATCGCAGGGGACGCTCGCCTTCAACCGGGACTACTATCTTTTTTGGCTTCGTCGTCTCTGCGAGCCTCACGTCCCTGTATGTATAGTTGCAGTTGGAGCATTTGCCGGTGGATATTATTATCCGGCCGAAGTATGGTACCTCGTATAGGTACTCCCGTAGCTTGAGGGTGCGCTTACCGCATACAGGACACGTTACCGTGCCCTCGTATAGGAGTATCGGCTCTTTGACGCTGTCGAATATCTTTGCTAGGTCTCCGTTAGGCTTATCGCCAGCCATAGCAACCCCCGGGGTTGTATATAAGAGGGAAGCGTTCGATAAGTGCTTATAGAGCTTATATTCCGTGCGGTGCCCCGGTACCAGCTATATAGACGATGATCCTGCGGGGGTGTGACTTGGGGGTGACTGGGGCGGGTGATAGGAGAGATTACGGTTCTCCTCTAGCTTACATTGATGGAGTGTCGAGGAACAAGACTATTACCGCTAAGGTCAGTCAACGAGACCTATCCAAGATAGATAGCCTGTTATCGTCGACAGGCCTAACGAGGAGTGCCTTTATTAGAGAGGCGGTTATGGCGGTTGTTGAGTTCATAGAAGGTGGTGGCTGTGAAGCTGTAAATGGCGCGTTAGCTGAGAGGGAAGAGTGTGCTTCTATGAAAGCATTGAAAAACCTATGCAATAAAATTCTTAATAATGCTTGATTTATTAGGTCTCGATGCTCCCGGCTAGTTCCCTTATGGATGAAGCTAATCCTCTGGAAATCTCGCCTAGAGACTCCATAATACAGCGTTCTAGGCACTCTCTCGCGCCGTCGCTTCCAGCCTCGCTACACTCCTCATAGAGGCACTTCTTCCTGACGACAGCTGGGTCCAAGTAGAACACTATAATATGGTCTTTGGCAAAGCGCTTCACATAGCTATCGTAGCCCGACAGGGCTATTAATCTCTGGACGATCCTAGAGTCTATCAACCGGTTATCGTATATGAATGCTTTTAACTCGGACTCGAACGACTCAGCCATCCGCAGGGCAATGGCAACCGGGTCCCTCTCCAACTAGACGCTCCCCTTAGCCAGTTGAGGTATCCGGGGTTTGACTCCCTAATAACCCCGATCGAACAGACACTACTGCTAGAAGCGCTCTTACACGGCAAATGGTGATTGGATGTGCCGAGTGACAATGTTGCCATCGAGTTTAAGTCATATACTAAGCCCTCAGAGTTCATCGATGATCTAGAGGCTAGAATAGCCGGTGCAAGGAGTCGTTTAAAGGAACTTGAGGGTAGAATTGACTCCCTCCGTGAAAAAGCGGATATCCTGGATAAACTCAGTAGCCTCCTCGCATCGCCACAAGTAAGCCATAGTCCTAGTATGTTTGAGGCTGGACTAGCGGGGGCCAAGCTCCTCGTGAACCCGACACCTAGCCAAGAGCTTGAAGTGCTGGAATATACGGTTAGCCGGCTGAAGGCTATGATTGCGGCCCTGGAAAGTGTTCTAAGCGAGGTTAAGGCGTTAGAAGGATTGGGGGATGTTGGATTGGTGCTTGATGTTGTATACGAGAATGGAATCCCGACAAAAATATTATTAAAAATATAATTTTTATAATAACTCGATTGCTAGAGCAGCCGCTCCCCCGAGCCCGTGGCAGATGCTGGCTATACCCCTCCTACCATTATGGAGAGAAAGCACGTTAGCCAGTTCAAGGGTTATCCTGGCGCCGCTCATTCCGAGGGGATGCCCTAACGCTATAGCACCGCCATGAACGTTCATCTTCTCGTAGGGGACACCCAGGTGTTTATGGAGTAGGAAGCTGTTAACCGCAAAGGCCTCGTTATTCTCCCAGTAATCAACATCTCCTACACCCCATCTCAGCTCCTTAAGGAGTTCCCTCACGACAACCACGGGCGCATAGGGGAATCGCCTGGGATCAACGGCTCCCACGCCCCATCCAACTATCTTGGCGATAGGCTTTAGGCCGAGCTCCTTCACCTTGTCACGACCCGCGATTAGCAGGCTTGCCGCTCCATCGCTTAGCTGGCTGCTAGTCGCTGCCGTGTGGAAGCCGTTCTCCGAAAAGGCTGGTGGTAGCCTCTTCACCTTTTCTAGGCTTGTGTCTCTTCTTATCCCCTCATCCATTTCGAGCAGAACCCTGCCCTTGTACTCGAAAGGCTCTACGAACCTCTTCATATAGCCTTTGTCCCACGCCTCTGCGGCTCTTCTATGGCTCTCGAATCCTATCCAATCCAGCTCCTCCTTTGTTGCCCCATGCTCCCTAGCCGTGTCGTCGGCTTCCTCCCCCATGATCATGTCGAATATTGGGTCATAGAGTCCCTCGTGGACCATCGAATCCCTTACCGGGAGGAATCCCTTGTAGACGAGTTTCACACCCCACCTGATCTTACTTGTTATAGTGAAGGGTGCATTGCTCATCGACTCCATGCCGCCAGCCAGTACTATATCGAAGGCCCCCGATTCTATGAACTGTGCTGCATCTATAATGGCCTTCATACCGCTGGCACAGACCATGTCGACTGTTGTAGCGTCGATTGGGTATGGTATGCCGGCCTTTATCGCGGCCTGCCTCGCTGTATTCATGCCTGTGCCAGCTCGGATTACGTGGCCGAATATCACATGGTCTATCTGATTGGGGTCTATGCTAGTCCTCTCGATGAGTTTCTTTATGGTGAATGAAGCCAGCTCTACGGCCGGTATGTCCCGCAGGCTCTTCCCGAATTTCCCTATGGGGGTCCGGACCCCGTCTACTATGTAGACTTCCTTGGACAACCTATGTGCTTTAGCCCCTTCGTTAGCCAACTAGTATAACACCGTGTTATAGGTATTGCTTGTAAGGGATAATATTAGGATTAATGTGCCGTGTAATAGCATGGGTTTCTGTAGGTGTTAAGGGGGACCCTCCCTCCTTTTTAATCATATTAATTAATATAATAAACAATCCTATGACTTTTACCACATCGCCTACCAAGGAGACCAGCGCCGCGCCCCTAAATAATACTGCGAATGGCAGGAACAACATGAACACCGCGACCCCAGCCAAAAAGAGTCCAGCTCCAATACGGCTCTCCCTCTTAAAATCATGGTAGAGCTTGAGCCCCACAGCCAACTCGACCAGGTAAGCTATAACAATAAGAGCGCCTCCAACCAACGGATCTATAAAGCCACCTACCACGACGGCTATTGCCCCAAGCGCAAGCGCTATGGGAGAGAGCCTCCTCATATGCCACCTAGCTACAGAGGCATAGCTCCAGTACCCCCACAGTGCGAATAGACCGGTGACGACCAGAGTAGCCATGATATAAATAGTGGGGGGAGAGAAAGCCACCTCTACACCGTGCCCGTACACAACTACTAGAACATACATTATCAAGAATCCCGCTACAATGCTTGCGATCGTCCCTACTATGCCACCGCGATCAGTCATAATCCCCAACCCCCGGGGGCCTCGAACCCTACCGAGCAGACGCTAGCAAATCTAGTGTTTATAGCAGAATATATACCACGATTACGATACGCTTGGAGACCCATAGAACCCTTGTATACATTTAATGGATAGAAATAAATACATTGGAGTTAGACATAGCATTTAGCTAGATCGAGAAACGAGAGGTAGCCATACATGCTTATAGCTAAGACGGCGACGCGCACACTCAGTAAGAGAAAACTAGAAACGATAGCAATAGTACTAGTCATAGCAACCGCCATCCTAGGGATCTCCTCGATAAAACTAGCAGCCTCCTATAGCATAGATCTTGCCGGGAAAGCCTGGGTCTATGAGCTAGGCTCGGTAGTCGTCGCTGGAGATATACCTGGTAACGTTGTAGCCGATATCTCCGGGTTGGAAAGCGTTGAGAGGGTCAAGCTCCTGGAAGCAGTGAATGCGCCTGGATACTTTAACGGGACTCCAATCAGCGTCGTCCTACTCCATAACCCGGATGGAGACGCTCCTGCTAGCTATAGGCTAGAACAAGGCAGGAGGGGCTTCATAGTCTACACGACTGGGAACAAGCCTCTCGTAATGCCTGGCGAGCATCTAATGGTTCAGGGGCTCGGTGACATAACCGTTACCGGAATGGCCAAGGGTATATCGGTCTTTATGGGCGGTGCCGACGTGACTATAATAACTGAAAAACAATTCTTGGAAATGACTGGAAGGAAACCCGTAGACTTTCTACTTGTCGTCGCGCCAGAGGCAGATACGGGAGATCTCGCCGCGAAAATACGCAGTATCATCGAGGCCCACGGCGGGAGCATCCAGGACATCACGATCCAGACCGAGAAGGATAATCCAGCGGCCAGGCCTATGAAGAGCATGGCAAACGGCATCGCAGTATTCATCTCAATAGCCCTGATAGCCGCTAGCCTGTTAGTTGCCGGTAGCGAGGCTAGCCTCATAGAGAGGAATATACGCGAGATCGGGGTTCTGAAGGCTGTTGGGGTAGACTACAAGGGAGCCGTACTATATTACGCGGGCCACAATATACTGAGAGGCGTTATAGGCGTTGCACTAGGTTTGATAGCGTCAATCCCTGTCTCAAAGAAGCTAGTAGAGATGGGGGCCCATCAAGCGCACGGCTCCGAGGTCATGGAACTACTCATGCGAATCTACCCCTTCCGGGTCAGCTGGAGCGTATTAGGTGAAACGGCATTCATAGGCCTCGGCCTAATCATAACGGCCAGCCTCATACCTCCCCTTATAGCCTATAAGCTACCGGGAGGTAGGGCGCTACGCTTCACAGGCCTTACCGGAAGGGCTGGGCTGCAGTGGATGAAGGGCCGGCTTACGCTCGTGTACTCGATTAGACGGGCCGCTTCCAGGCCATGGCTAGCCGCGTTTCTTATACTATTCCTCGCCGTGACCTGGGGGTCAACCGCCTCAATTCCTATGAGCACTCGGGGTTTAAGCGTTGTTAAGGACGAGATCATAAACTATGGTTATGATGCGCGAATCGTATTCGCGGCTGGAGATGAGCCTCTGGACTCGATTGTGAACATGGCCTTGAAAATGAGTGGGGTTCGCCAGGCCGAGGTATGGGGGTTCAAGTGGAGGGCTGTTAGAGCAGGGGAGCGAGATCTAGCGTTTGAAAGCTGCGTCTATGGGAACTGGAGCCTTGGCCCCAAACTATCGTATGGCCACTGGCCCATGGAACGGGGGGAGGCGGTCGTTAGCGAGACTGTTGCTGAGGTGCTGGGGGTAGGTGTTGGCGACGATCTTGTAGTTGAGGGATTGAATGGTACCTATACGTTTACCGTGGTAGGCGTGGCTTTAGATCATAACAATAACGGCATGGTGATGTATGTTAATAAGGGAGACTATCTGGCGGTAGCTAATACGCCATACCTATATCTCTATGTAGACGTTGAGGGCAACGCTAAGAGCGTGGGCTCGCGTGTTGTAGACTCGCTTATTGAAGATGGAATCCCCGCTTCCGGCCCGTACACTAAGGACAAGTCTATCAAGGCCATCGACAACACTCTTGACTTCATGAAGATCTTCCTCTCGATCATCAATGGTGCAACTCTCCTAGTAGGCATAACTGGACTGTCAGTGCTTCTAGTAGTTGACCTAGCAGGCAGGTTAAGGGAGATTGGCGTATTAAGGGCTATAGGGTTCACTAACACGCAGATAGTCTTATCAGAGATCGCGCTCGTCGCATTCACCGCTGTAATAGCGGCCCCTCTATCCTACCTTTCAGGCCTCATCATATCATCCTCTATGCTCCGGTTAATGATAGACGCTCTAGGCTATGTTAGGCCTAGGCCCGCCCTTGGCGACGTGGCTAGCGCTTCTTGGATCCTGATCCCCTCCCTTCTAGCCACATTTCTCATTGGACTACTATACCTGAGAAGGCAGTCCACAGGGAGGCTCTTGAGGATAGAGTTGTAGGAGGTGTGTTTTGGTTATGGGTATAATCGAGTTTGAGAACGTATGGAAAGTCTATAGGACTCCTGGGGGAGCAGAGTACACTGCACTCCAGGATGTAACCCTGGAGATAGGCGAGGGCGAGCTAGTAGCAGTACTAGGCCCCAGTGGGAGCGGTAAGACTACAATGATTTACCTCTCCGGCGGGATTGAACTGCCAAGCCGTGGGAGGGTCATAGTCAACGGGGCAAGCCTCTCCGACATGGGTGAATCGGGTAGAGCGAAGTGGAGAAGGAGGAATATCGGTATAGTATTCCAGTTCTACCACCTCGTCCCCTCTCTCACAGTTATCGAAAATGTCATGCTGCCTATGGAACTGGCAGGGCTCTGGAATAAGAATGAGAGGGTTGAGAGGGCTGAGAGGCTCCTAGACCTGGTCGGAATGCTCGATAAGAGAGACAAGTACCCCTCGCAGCTAAGCGGGGGAGAGCAGCAGAGGGTTGCAATAGCCAGAGCCCTGGCCGCCGACCCGCCAATCATCCTAGCTGACGAGCCGACCGCTAACCTCGACACAAAGAATAAGACAAGGGTCATAGAGCTACTTGTGGAAGCCAATAGACTAGGGAAAACAGTAGTCTATGCAACACACGATCTAGCACTCGCCTCGAAGGCCGACAGGATCGTTAGAATACGCGATGGGAGAATTGTTGAAGCATAATCCAAGGCTACTGTACGATATAGCAATTACAGAGCAATAACCTGGTTTAAACCCGGCCTATCCAACCAGTATTACAGGTTGATTAAGACGTCTTGAAGACCGCGTTAACGCTAGTACGACCGGGAATGAATGGGTCTCGATTGAGGTTTCCATAGAGGGCTTCGAGCCTCCAGCCGGCTCTGGAGGCCATGTCTACTAGCTCCGATATACTGTATATTCTCATCCGGAAGCTTGATTTGCCCAGGAATTCGAGTTCGTCGCCTCTCTTCCTGTAGTACGCCCAGGTGTTCTCCAGGATGGAGGTTACGGGGTCGAAGCGAGGCCTCTCCATGACTAGCAGGTCCCCGAGGTCTCCTGCGATTACATCCGTTCCGCAATGGGCGTTCCTAGCTACTATTAGGTCTCTGTCCGTTTGCCTTAGTATGAAGAGTTTGCCCTCTGGACTCGTTATCCTACGTATCCTCGATAGTAGCTCGACGTCGGCCTCCGGCGACTCCCTATATCCTAAGAGCGTAGTCCAGACTATGAGAGCCGCGTCATAGCTTCCCTTAACCAGCTCGTCGACCCTCCAGGCATCACCAACTATCCCATCGACGCGGTCCTCCACTCCCATAGTCCTGGCGTATTCTAACGCCTCCTCGACGTACTTGGGGGATATGTCAAGGCATGTCACCCTATAGCCTTCTCTGGCCAAGGGGACGCTTATCCTTCCACTACCACACCCCAAGTCTATCACGCGGGAACCCCGAGGGACCCCGTGTTCTTCTAGGAGCCTGGCAATGAGGCGGGCCTCCTCCACGCCATGCTCCCTACGCGCCCGTAGTACATGCCCGAAGAGCCATCCTCTACTTATGAAGAACTCGCTAATCCAGCCACCCGCCTGTTCCATAAGTACCAGCCCAGGACCCTATCTGATAAGGGTATCGCACCTTGTAATATAATAGCGGTGGACTTTGCTATACAAAGGGTATGCCCTGGGCATGGTGCTCGTTGCAGTAGTAGGGGATCTCCACTATCCGAATCCCCGGGCTCTCGACGTGCTAGTGAAGGCATCGAGTGTCAGGCCCGATTTACTGTTACTTGCGGGAGACTTCCTAGACATACCCCACTATAACCTGGTGAGGAAGTTTCTCAGGCTTATAAATAAAATCGGGTTTAAGAGAGTCGCAGTCGTCATGGGTAATCACGAGCACTACCTCTCCAGGAGGGCCAGGAGTAAGGGAGTTGATAGTATAAGGCAGGTTGAGCAGCTCGCCAGCTTCCTAGAGGAGCATGGAGTTAAGGTTCTTGGCCTGGGTGAAGAGCCGCTCGAAATAAACGACGTGTATATAGTGGGGGCTACCGGCTGGTATGATTATACGCTTGCACCTCAGGGTTATAGTAGAGTGGACTTCGAGAACTGCAACCCCTTTGGAGTTAGCCTGCGCCAACTAGAGCTATGCGAGAGGGGGCAGTTGTGGCTCTGCCCGGAATGGTGGAGGAGGGACTGTCTTTACGTCAAGTTGCCTATGAGCAATGAAGAGTATGTTGAGATCAATGTTAATAGGGTGAAGGCTCAGTTGGAGGCTGTTCCAGCAGGTTCTAGGAAGATAATTGTGTACCATCACGTTCCCAGGAGGGAACTCGTGGCATCTTATGGTGATGAGAGGGATTTCGACCTAGCCTATGCAGGGTCTATCCGACTGGAGGGCCCTGTGCGGGAGTATGGTGTGGAAACCGTGGTTTACGGTCATTTGCACCGGCGAAGCAAGTCGTGGATACAGAGGGTGGAGGGAGTGACTTATGCGAACTCGTATCCGTACCGTGAGGGCTCTGTGGAGGTGTTGGTTCTTGGCCGTGAAGGGGTAAGGATGCTCTGACCTTCTATTATTAAAAATTTTATTACTTTTAGTTATTTTATATGATTTCGTGAGCGATTTATATCGGAGCCTGTCGAGTGACTATACGGTGTACTATTATGCCTGAGGGATTCACATCTAGGCTGCCCGGATTCTATAAGAAGAGTATAGAGGACAGGCTTGAAACCGTAGCCAACCTCACCGGGATGACTGCTGAGGAGAAGGAGCTCCTACGCAGGTTTGGGAACCTGGATCCGAAGATAGCTGATGCGATGATCGAGAACGTGATTGGCGGGATGACCTATCCTTTCGCAATAGCCACGAACTTCAAGATCAATGGGAGGGACGTGCTCGTACCAATGGTCATAGAGGAGTCAAGTGTGGTTGCGGCCGCCAGTAATGCCGCCAAGATGCTCAGGGATAACGATGGGATAAGGGCTGTCGCGGACAAGCAGTTCATGATAGGCCAGGTCCACATAGTAGACGTCGCCAGCCCCCACTACAAGGCCCTCAAGATAATCGAGCACAAGGAGGAGATACTGGACCATGCAAACCAACAGGACCCCGTGCTAGTAAAGCTCGGAGGAGGAGCCAGGGACCTAGAAGTTAGGATAGTAGACACGCCTAGAGGTCCCGCGTTAATAGCCCACCTAGTAGTTGACGTGTTAGACGCTATGGGGGCCAACGCTGTGAACACCATGGTCGAGGCGATAGCCCCACTCCTAGAAAGGATCACGAAGGGCAGGGTCATGATGAGGATCATAACTAACAACGCCGTCTACAGGCTTGCCAGGGCATGGGCGAAGACCAGCCCTGAGAATGTTGGAGGCAGGGATGTGGCTGAGAGGATAGAGTGGGCCAGCATACTCGCGGAGGCCGACCCCTATAGGGCTGCAACCCACAACAAGGGCGTAATGAACGGCGTCATAGCGGTAGCCCTAGCCACCGCACAGGACCACAGGGCTATCGAGGCTGGGGCGCACGCCTACGCCGCAAGGACTGGCGTCTACAAGCCCCTAAGCCACTGGGAGATCGACGAGGAGGGAGACCTGGTGGGCAGCCTCGAAATGCCCCTACAAGTAGGCATAGTCGGCGGGGCTGTCAAGGTACACCCCATAGCCCAGCTAGCTCTCAAGATAATGGGCGTTAATACAGCCAGAGGCCTAGCCGAGGTAATGGCCGCAGTCGGCCTAGCCCAGAACCTAGCAGCACTCCGAGCCCTAGTCACCGAAGGCATCCAGAGAGGACACATGAAGCTCCACGCCAAAAACCTAGCCGTAATGGCCGGCGCGATGGGAGACCTTATCGATAAAGTAGCCGGGAAAATGATCCGAGACGGCAAAGTACGATACGACTATGCAAAGGAACTCGTCGAGAAACTAGCCAAGGGAGAGGAGATCTAGCCCCACCACAAAGCAGGACCCCAACACAAACATCCCTACAAAACCGGTCTCCAGGCAGTTCGCTGAGACAACTCCACCGTGAGAGCACATACTGCAACCGGCATCCCTTAAATCCCCGCATTACACGGTCGAAATAACGGACATGAGAGAGGGCCCGTAGCTCAGCCAGGAGAGAGCGCCGGCCTGCGGAGCCGGAGGTCCCGGGTTCAAATCCCGGCGGGCCCGCCACAAACACACCTAAATCTTCACTAAGCCCGGGCATAGTGTATCAATGACCGGGCTGTGAAGCTGCGCTAAGGACCTTGCAGGTCTGATAATCAATCACGTCGTCGTCACTAGTTTAGGGGATTACTTTCAGCCATGGTACTCTTTTGAAGTCCTCGTCGAATGTAAGGATGGTTCTGATAGCATTGTGTCTGCAGGTTAGTGCTATTTGTGCATCGTTTGGTAGGAGTTTGTATTCTCGTAATATTCTGAGATACTCGTTGTATTCAAAGTAGTCGTTTATTATTTTTATATCTAGATCTTTCAAGAAAGAGTTTATCGTGTCTAGAACCTCTTTTGGATAACCCTTCTTTGTGATTAATTTCCTCAAGCTGTATCTTCCTTTAATTTCTCCTTTCTGCCTATAGTACTCGTAGGTGGCAACGTAGAGGGCTTCGTTAACCGCTGTACCAGAAATTATGAATTCGTATTCACTGTAAGCCTCTAGAACCTGCTGAGCCATGTTGCTCTTCTCTGTTTCAAGGAGTATTGCTAGTATGAGGCTTGTATCGATATAGGCTCGATCTACTGCCAATGAGCCTCCTCCTCAAGCTCTAACAACTCCTTGATCGAGGATCTCCCGAGAGCACCACGATACTTCTTTAGTACTCTTCTAATATCACGCTTTATCGTGATAAAAGCCTCTTCACCCTCCTCCAAGTCAAGAGGCTCCAGCGGCTTAAGCACACCCTTCTCATACCTAACACGAACTACCTTAGACAACCCAGACCCCCACCATATTCGTTGTAATTAGAGGCTCTAAGCCTTTACTCCTGTGATGTTGCATTCTTATTCGGACTTAGGATTCAAGGCGAATTATCATGCTGAAGTATATGTTGCATTTCCTCATGAACTAGTGCAACCTAAGTATTTATTGCCTCGGCCTGCGGAGCCGGAGGTCCCGGGTTCAAATCCCGGCGGGCCCGCCATTTTCCACAGAGAATGCTATAGAAAGCTAAGACAATGGTAATATTAAATGTTTTAATTATGATAATTTATTATAAATATAAAATGTAATAGTATCTCTATAGATAAGTCGGTATAGACAGGTTTGATACTTCAACACTTCAAACTTAGAGATACTTGTTATAGTAGTTTGTATTCGCGGGTGTGTTTCCTTATACCTAGGTCTGTGATTTTCTTGAGTAGTCTTTCGTCTGCCGTGTAGAGGATTGCTTGTTTGCTAAGAGCTAGGACTACGTAGGGAGGCGTCGTGGATGGTTAGGCCCTTCCTCATCACTATCATAACTGTTGTCGCCGAGTAATCTCCCTCCATCTCCTGAGCTCCTCCACGCTACTCCATTCCTCTACTCTACGTCTCAGCTCGTCAATCTTGAGCGAGGCCCAGGCTATCCTAGCCCTATCCTTCCCACGGAGCCTGGCCTCCTCCACTATCACCACCTGCTCTATAGCCCTCCTCACCACCTCGCTCCAGTTAATGTGCTTGAGCCTTCTCCATCCTCTTCTTAAGCCTCCTAGGGATCCTAAAGCTAACCACTACACTCAACGATAGCCGCCGTAATACAAATACTACATAACTAACTACATACTAGTTATAATTATGTACCTATAGCTCATTAAACGTGACCCGTCAAGTCTTGGGGAAAGCGAGTTAAGCCCCAAGAACTCACAGACGCCCGCCAATACTAGCCGCCCCATGCCTCCTACTGTTAGAGCGTGATTTTGTTACCGTAACACTTAGTTCTTCAGTTGCAAGTCTAGTGCGGTCGGGGAAAATAACAGGGGACACAGAGTATACGCTGAAAATCTTCTCTGGCCCGAATACAATTATGGCTCAAGCTTAGTTGAAAGACTACTTGTACTGGCCTCCAAGAGCTTCGTCCATTGACCTTGCATTCCCTGCCGCTCTGCTCTGTCAACCTTGACCACTTGAGAACAGCTTGTTGAAGGCAACGAGTACCTTGTTTAGCTCCCTTGCCCCTTTCATAGTAAGGATTATGAGCTTTCTCGGCCGCTCTTCTATAACGTACTTCTCCTCTATAAGATCGTGTTGCAGCATCACGTTTAGGTGGTGCCGCAGGTTCCCCGGGGAGAGCCCTAGTGCTTTTGCTATTGTGGAGAAGTATGCGGCTTGTCTTGGTAGGAGGTAGAGGGCTATGGCTAGTCGCACTGGGTTTCCCAGAGGGCTCTTAGTTATTTCGCCTAGGTCGCTGGGTTCTCTGCATTCCTTCAACCCCTAAATGCCCTCCTTAGGTATAGGAGTCCGGTGAGAGCGAGGCTGGAGGATGCGATCATTACCGCGAAGTCTTCTCCTGGCAACGGTGACCTACTCATTATGAAGACGGATAGTAGGGGTAGAACGCACGCTACAGCCATTTCCTTATCATATCCGCCTCTAAAGACCTTATCCACGGCCATGAGCAAGCCCATGCCTGTGCCGAAGAATACTAGGGGCCAGGCAGGCTCCGGGAGCCCTAGCCTCAGAGAGGCGTAGGCTATAACCGCTCCAATAATCCATGATGCCATCTGCGATACCGTATAGAGCGTCGGGCTCCTAACCTCTCTACCTAGAACAGCATCAAGCCTCTCAAGAACCCTATACGCAGTACTCTCCTCTAGGAGAAACCAAAGAGCTAGACCAGCACCTATGCCCAGGCCTAGCGCCGTCTGCTTCCCCACGCCCGGCACGAAGGACGTGACGATATACAGTAGTGGTATGACGCCTGCCCAGAACACGAAGGGTAGGCTTCGATAGACGAGCCGGGCGAAATCCAAGTGCTTCTCTACAATCTTCAAGGCTTCTTCGAAATCCTTTATCGAGGACACCCGGGAAACCCCTCAGCCTATAGGGCTAGCCTCCTACAAGGCTTTTTAGGTCAATGACGTTGTTTGTATAGCAAACTTCCTAGCTATCTTTTCTCCGAGTCCCCAGCGCTTAATCTAAGCGACTCGGCGAAGGACGAGGCGGGTTCGTGGTGGCACTTAGCCTGGTAGTGAAGATCGTTTATGACGTCATTCTATGGCTTGTAGTATTCTTTCCCTCAGCAGTAATTGGAGCAGCCCTTGGGACTAGGCTCTCGCAGGGTCCTAGAGAGAAGCTTGTAGCTGGGACATTTACTCAGGTGATGTTTCTAGTCCTATCACTCATTGCAGCTTATCTAGCAGGCATAGAAGGCGTGGTTTCGTACTATGTTGACAGGGGAGTCCTAGTTATTGGTTTATATTCTTTCAGTGTTTTCCTAGTTATATCTGTTCTAGTAAACTATGTGAGCGCCCGTCTAGTTCAGGGAGACGAGGTAGCTCCGATATCGAGTGAGGCGCTTGAGGAGGATAAAGCACTGGCTTTGCTCTCACTAGTGCTTCTTGCTCCGCTAGGCGAGGAGACCTTGTTTAGAGGCCTGGCTGAGGGTTACTTAATGGAATCCCACGAGCCTCTCTCCGTTACTATTCTGCTACCTGCCCTGTTGTTCGCGATTGTCCACATAGGACCGCTGAATAGGAGAAAACTCCTCCTGGTAGAGGTGTTCCTAGTAGGCATTTTACTGGGCTATTTAAGAGTGATGACGGCCTCGCTAATCCCGGTCGTTGTCAGTCATTCCGCGATGAATATCGGGTCACTAGTGTTTCGTCTATTAAATAGCCCTCCCGTAGCCAGCCAAGGGAGAGTATGAGATGCCTACATCATAGATTTAGTTCCGATATAGCGATGCTGGGGATAACTATGGGTATGGTATCCTCCGAAAGATCATCGTTGAACGCCAGGAGTTTCAACGCCATAAGATCTACTTTGATCATTGCTACTGAAGATAAATTAAGTCTGACTGACAATGGTTTCCCTCAGAAGATAACAGGGTGTATTCCAAGTGGCTAAGCTCCGAGCCATGATTCGCGTTGGTAAGCGTGGCGTTATAGTTATACCGAAGAAGATACGAGAGAAGCTTGGAATAAGCGAGGGCATGATCCTCGACTTAAGAGTGGAGGGTGACACGATCATTTTGAAAACTAGAGACTTATGGAGCGAATTGAGAGAGCGGGGCAGGAAGCTGAGGGTAGATATTGACGAGGCTGAGAGGGAGCTTGACGAGGCTGAGGAGTTTTGGCTGAAGAGATTAGGAAGGTCGTAGTGGATACGTATGCTATAATAGCAGACCTAACCGGGCAAGCGCCCAGCGGAGTGACCGAGGTTCTAGAAAAAGTGAGGAAAGGCACTATCAAGGGCATGCTTCACTACTTAATCGTATATGAGCTGGCCTATCACTGGAAGAGAGGCAGGTTGCCCTTCAGAGATGAAGAGGAACTGCTGGAATTCATAAACAGGTACTTCACAATTACAGTCCTAGACTTGAACATTGCATTGAAGGCGTCGAATGTAAAACTCATAGGAGATAAACTATTGAGAGCGTCAAAGGATCCCAGTCTTAAGCGAAGGAAACTATCGGTAGCGGACGCTACGACGATAGCCATAGCTGTAAGTAGCGGCGCGCCGATTGTAACAGGGGACACAGACTTATCTTATGTTGCTCGGAAGCTGGGAGCGACCGTTATCTGGTAAGAGCCTGCTAGTGCCTCCCCAGGCACATCCTAGATGAGAAGATGAGATAATGTTTAGGTAGTTATAGACCGGCTGGAACCCTGTTAATGTGGGATAGAGATAACCGCTATAACTATCATCATTATCCAGGTTAGTATAGAGGTCAGCTGGGTTGCCGAGGGGCCTAAAGACCGTCCTCGCGGTTGATGTGGGTACTACTAGCTTGAAGGTGGCGCTGGTAGAGGTTGACGGGTTTAGGGTTGTGGCTCGGGCGTCGAAGCCGTCCGTCATCGAGTATCCGCGTCGTGGGTGGGCTGAGCAAGATGTGGAGGTTTTGTGGAGTGATATAGCAGAGCTGTCTAGGGAGCTTGTTGATAGCTCGGGTTTGAAGCCTGCCGCCCTAGTCTATACTGCCCACATGGCTGGGGTCGTGCCGGTGGATTCCAGGGGCCGGCCTCTTAGGAAGGCTATTATATGGCTTGACGAGAGGGGTGCCGGCTATCCCAGGGAGCTGTGGAGGGGGTTCCCCCGGGTACAGGGGTATAACCTGTTCAAGCTCCTGAGGCTCTTGAGGATAACCGGAGGGGCTCCCGGGAAGACGGGTAAGGATCCCATCTCCAAGCTCCACTGGATAAGGGATAATGAGGGTGAGGTCTTCGAGCGGGCCTACAAGTTCCTCGACATTAAGGGCTACTTGATCGCCAGGGCTACTGGAAGGTACGTTACAAGCCACGACGAGGCCAGCCTGACGTGGCTGGCTGATACGAGGGATAGGGTTGCCAGATGGCATCCCGGCCTGCTCAGAGAGTACGGTATCCCGGGCGAGAAGCTCCCCGAGATACTGGATAGTACTGCGATAGCTGGGCGGTTGAAGGGTGATGCGGCTAGGGATCTAGGCCTGGATCCCGGGATCCCAGTGGTCGTGGGTGCAGGTGATATGACGGCGGCGGGCGTCGGCTCAGGCGCCGTAGGGGAGGGTGAGGCTCACGTCTACATTGGGACTAGCGACTGGATCGCCGCCCACAGCTCTAGGAGACTGCTGGACATATCCCACTATATCGGGTCTATACTGAGCGCCATCCCACAATACTACTTCGTGGTGGCGGAGCAGGAAGTGGCCGCGGGAGCCCTGGAGTGGTTCATGAAGATCTCCGGCGTCGAGGGCAGGTACGACCTAGTTGAAGAGGCGCTAGGCGAGGTGAAGCCTGGCGGGGCTGGAGTAATGTTTGCGCCGTGGCTCTACGGCGAGCGCTCTCCCGTCGATGAGCCCAGCCTCAGGGGAATCCTCTTCAATATATCTCTTGAAACGGGGAGAGAGGATGTTATAAGGGCTATAGTGGATGGCGTTGTCTTAAACATGAAGTGGGCCTACGGGTACTTTGAGAAGCTAGTTGGCCCCCAGGAGTACCTGGCCGCGATAGGAGGAGGGACCCTCTTCGACGAGTGGTGCTTGTCCCTAGCCAGCGCCCTAAAGAGGCCTGTGAAGAGGCTAAGGGACCCTCAAGATGCTGGGCTGAGGGGAGCGGCTGCACTGGCCGCGGTCAGCATAGGCATCTACGACTCTGTGAGGGAAGCGGTTTCCCGATTCGAGTATGATAGAGTTTATAGACCGAGTGGGGAATATTCAAAGGTCTATGACGAGTTGTTCAAGCACTATAGAGAGCTTTATTCAAGGAACAAAAAGTTGTTCAGGGAGATAAACAGGCACCAGGCTACCTGAACAGCCTGCTCACGGCGAGCCTAAGCAATGCCTCGACAGTGCCTGGGTTGAGCCTGTAGATTAGCTCGTCGACTAGAGACAACACGCTCTCATCGAGGCTGCCTCCTCCTTCGCCGAGCCCTAGCATGGCGAGGACCTCTTCGGGCTTAGAGGACTCTATAATAGCGGCCAGCTGATCGAGTTCCTCGTCTGAGGGCATATCGAGGCCTAGAGCCTCCTCCTTAGCGCTGGCGAGGTCTCTGAGGAACTCGTCCACAATGCCGTGATGGACGGGGCTTATGGTTAGGTGTATGCTCCTAGGCAGGCCTAGAGGCCTGGAGCCTGGCTGCACCTGTATGTACCATTTCCTACGGGCCATGGCTACTGCCAGCCTAGTAGGAGATATCTCTCCCGTGGAGAACGCTAGGATGCCGCTATGAGGATCGCCCAACACGCTGAACCCAAGGCTGGTCACACCGCGTCTAATGGCCTCCCGGGCCGCGAGCACCTTCCTAGCGAGGTCGAGGTAGCCCTCATACCCTAGGGAATTCAATACAAGCCATGACGCCGCCAGGGGGCCAGCTGACCTTGTTGATAGGACTGCCATGTTCACTATCGGATACCCGGGCCAGCTGGCATTTACAAAGATGTGCCTCAGCCTACGGTCCTCGCCCCTATAGAGCACGACCGAGGCGCCGCGAGGTGCATAACCGTACTTGTGGAGGTCCATTGAGAGCGACGCCACTCCCGGGAGCTCGAAGCCGAAGGGCGGCACGTTATCGCCGGCATCCCTGAGGAATGGCAGTAGGAAGCCGCCTATGCAGGCATCGACGTGTAGCCAGACTCCCTTGTCCATAGCCAGGTCGCTCAACGCTTCTATATCGTCGATCACGCCCATCGGATAGTTGGGCGCTGACGCCACTATTATGGCCGTATCCCTGGACACCATCTCCTTAACGGCCTCTACGTCGACCCTATACGATTCGCCGTCCACAGGCGCCCTGACAACCCGGAGACCCAGATACTCTGCAGCTTTAACAAAGGCGGGGTGACCCGTGACCGGGAGGATCATGGTCGGGGTCCCACCGCCTGCTCTACTCTTGAAGTAGTCCCTGGCGGCCTTGACGGCTAGCATTATGCTCTCGGTCCCTCCGTAGGTGAATGCGCCTACAACCTCGTCGCCGCCATTGACGAGCGAGGCACTCATCCGGACTACCTGTCTCTCCAGGTCCAAGACGCTTGGATAGACTGTGAAGTCGAGCATAGTCTTGTCCTGGAACATCTCGAAAGCTTTCCTTGCAGCCTCTCTCAGCTCCTTAAGCCCCGTGTCATAGACGTGGCCAAACATTCTCCCGGACCAGGGGTCTAGATCGCGGACCGCCATCCTGGATAGCATGTCTAGGACTAGTTTTGGATCCCTAGCCGACTTGGGTAAGGACAAGTGGTTCGCCCCCGTGGTTCAACTCGTGTAGGAGAGCAGGGAATAAAGGTTTCCGGGATCATGCCCTAGGTGTCTAGGCATAGCCTCTCCTCTATAATCCTCCTAGCCTCGTTGTAGTCTTTGAAGTCAACCCACGCTCTTAGAAAGATTATCTCGCCCAAGTGCCTCTTAACATTGTCCAAGTGTATGTCTCTATCGTCTATATAGACTATCTGACACCCCCTAAGCTTCACTCCAAGCCTAGACTCTACCGTGTCAACGACCCTGCTGGCGTATTCCCCCTTGTTCGGATGCACCTCTATGGCATGGTAGTCGAATAGACCTAGTAGGTTGAAGGCCTTTAGGGCTTCCAGCGCCTTGCGGGGATCGTTCCAGCTCAGCGACGATACTATAGCCCCTCTCTCCTTGGCCCACTTCAACAGCTTGACCATATCCCCGTAGAGGTTAACCTCAACCCCCCTACTATCAACTATCACTTCATCATTTATCCTCTTGAAAGGTGGGGTGAGAGAGGATATGTCCTTGTGATCCCAGAGCGTGCCGTCGAGGTCCAGGAACAGCAACCATACCCTTTCCACGGCCGGCACCATCTATGGAACATGCCCCCGGGTGTAAATAGGCAACTATAAATAATAGATCGGTGTCTGACATAGCTCGGGTGTTGATATGTGTTGGAGGGCGTCATAAGGAAGAGGCCGTGGACCATAATAGCGGTATGGCTGATCGTGGTAATCATAGCAGGCCCGCTGGCAGCCTCTATAAACGATATAGTAAAGACCAGCGAGGAGGAGTTCCTACCACCCACCTCGGAGAGCATAAAGGCAGAGAATGAGATGGCGAAGCTCAGAGTTGGAAACAAAACCGCGGCCGCTCCGGGCTTCATGCTAGTAGTCTCAGGGGTTCCAGTTAACGTGGACAGCTACCACAAGCTGAAACCATGGTACAACGGCCTGAAAGAGGAGTACAGTAACGCTAGCTTCTCATCGTGGATAGACATAGTCGAGAACATAGAGGCCCAGTCGGCTAAGGGCCTCGATAAAGGGCTAAACATGTCGGTCCAAGCAGTCGAGGGGCTACTAGCTACCTCACAGACCTACAGCAAGCTGAGGGCCGGGATAAACCAGACTGCAGGCCTGCTAGAGGCCTCCGATAGGGCGTACCAGGGCTACTGGAACGCCGGGACAGGCCTGCAAGCCGGACTCCCCCTAGTAGAGAGGATATCCGGGTCCCTGAACTTGTCGTGCAACGTATTCCTCCCCGTAGTAATGAAGACCTACTACGATGTAATCCGATCCGAAGCCCTCCTGGAAAAGCTAACAGACGCCTACACGAATCCCCCGATCGACGAGGCCGACGTATCCATTGTAGTCAAGGCCAGCAACATAACACAGGCAGGTCCCCTAAACCCCGGCATAATCTACGCGGTCTACAATGCAACCCTGGCAAACGGGGGTCCCTCAAACTTCAACAACACGCTGGCGGCAGACCTAGCGGCGGAGCTGGCGTGGCAGGGACTACAGTCTGCAGGGACACCGAGAGAAGCCCAGGCATTATATAATGCGACCGCCGCTATATGGAAGGCTACCGTCGCGGGGATGCAAGACCATAGAAGCATTATTCTAGGCGCGCCAGACACGGCAACAGGGCAGTTGCAACTACTAGCCCTGCTGAGCCAGACTATGGAATCCCTCAAGCCCCTTCTAGGCAAGCAGATAGGAGCCTCCATATTAAGCCAGTTACCCCCGCAGGCCGTGGAGCTAGCTAACTACACGGTGAACTCGATAGTAAAGTCAAACTGTACCGTGACCAACAAAACCATACCCTCTATACTGACTGGGTTCCTAGAGAGTCGGGGAGTCAATAAAGCTATAGCAGAGAAAATAGCAGGCGATGTCGTAGAGGGAGCCTTCACCAGGGAGAAGGCAGCTAGCTACGCGGTTGAAACCGTCATCGAATATGCGAGGAGCAAGGGTATAGAGATCCCAGAGCCATTCAAAACCCTCCTAGTAAACGCACTCTTAGAGTACGATCCAAACGCCTCCGGAGTCCTAGAGAGACCCCAAAAGTACGGAGTTGCCGCCATATTAACCCTGGAATCGGCGCAAATCGAGCTCTCTAACGACAAAGTAGAAACACTAGTTAAAACAAAGTCCCTAGACGAGGCCTCATACGTTGCTACGAAGCTCCTCCTATCCAGAAAGGCTGGGCCCAGGATCGCTTCATTCGTCGACCCGCTCTGGGAGAGAAACCTCCTCGGAGCCGATAACGAGACGATCCTCAAGGAGGCGCCCGAAATACTGGCGGAGATCGCGGCCCGTCAAGGCCATAACATTACCAGGAATGAAGCCGAGATCCTAGCCAGCTATGCAGTCATGATCGTAGAGGGCAGGCTTAGCTATGACGATGCACTAGAGGACCTAGTCAACAAAACCGTCGCCAAGGCATTCGATGACGTGATGGATAAGATCGAGGGCGTGTTGGTTGAGAGAGGAGGCAACGGGTTCCTCATAGGAGTAAACATCGAGGGGGACAGCCTGGCCGAAAAAGCCTCTACAGCAGAGCACATTAAGACGCGTGTACTGGAGGGGCTAAAGGACGCCGGGTACAACAATGTAAAGGTGCTGCTAGACGGTAACGAGTACATGTCCTACGAGATACGAGAGGCCGCCCAGCGGGACATAGAGAAGAGCGATAAGCTAAGCATGGTGTTCGTCATAATCATACTGGGCTTGATCATGGAGAGCATAGCAGCAGTATTCCTACCCTTCATAGGGATCGGCTTCGGGCTAGTACTCAGCCTAGCCCTAGCCTACCTACTCGGCAAGTACGGCGTAGTGGATGTAACCACCCATAGCAGGACGATAATGTTCACGACCGGCCTGGGCCTAGGCATAGACTACGCCGCCTATGTGGCTAGGAGGTTCCGTGAAGCCGCCGCGCAAGGCCTAAACAGCAGGGAGGCCGCGGTCGAGGCCTACAGGAAATCCCTCAGGCCCGTGCTGGCAGGGGCCACGACGGCTATGATAGGGTTCGGCAGCATGATGCTGGCATGGGACTTCCCCTTCATATCGAGCATAGGGTCGAACGTGCCACTAACCATATTCTCGGTGATGATAGCCAGCATAACCTTCATCCCGGCACTACTAGCATACGTTGGAGAGACTAGATGGTTCTGGTGGCCGAGACACCCAGTCGCCTCGGCCAACAGGGAACCCCGGTTCAAGGGTGTTGGAAAGTTCATAGCGTCAAAGCCCCTAGCGCCACTGTCTATCGCTGTGATACTGGCGGTATTCGCCGGCGTCGTCATGACTGGCTTCACCGGCGGCTATGACTTCGCGATAAACCTGCCCAGAGACTCTGAGGCCCGGAGAGCCCTCGACTATATAAACACCAACTACGACGCCGGAGTACTATATCCGGTCTACATCGTCGCGTCAAGCAAGGAGAAAGCGGGCGAGATACGAGCCGGCGTCAAGGACCTGTCATGCGTCGCCAAAGCCGAGGTAGAAGACGCATACCAGGACAGGGTGGTTAAGGTCGTCATGAGCGTCTACCCTATGAGTAAGGAGGGAGTGGAGTGCGCGAAGACCCTGAGAGAGAAAGCCCACACAATAGACCCCGAGAGCCTGGTAGGTGGTATGGCTGCAGTTAACCTGGACCTGCAGAACCTAATAAACGACAGGTTCTACCACAGAGTGTACCCGGTAGCGCTCACGCTGATGTTCCTCACATTCCTAGCAGCCTATGGCGGCGTTGTAACAGCGCTATCAGCGATACTGGCGGTGGTTATAGCTGCATACGCTGGAAGCGCGCTCACGATCCTCCTATTCCAGGACCTACTCGGGGAGGAGGTGATGTGGTATCTGCCCGTAATCGTGTTCACGGCGATACTGGGGGTTGGGATGGACTATAACAGCTTCTACATAGCCAGGGCTAGGGAGGAGTGTACAAGAGACTGCTCGCGAGAGGGAGTAGCCGACTCTATAGCGCTAGGCACGCCGACAGTGCTAGGGCTAGCGGCGATAATGGCTGGAGCCTATGTGGGCCTGGCGCTAGCCTCCAGTCCAGGCCTCAGTATGATGGGCACAGCACTCATATTCGGGGTACTGCTAGCAGGCGTCAATGCGAGCCTAATATTAACACCGCCGCTAATAGCCCTCCTAGGTAGGGCGTCGTGGTGGCCGAAACACCCTAGGGGTGTGCAGACTAGTGAATGACCAGGAGAGGAGGGACCCCTTCAAATACCGCATACGCTTCCTCATACTAGCAATCCTAGCCATAGCCCCCAGCCACGGCTACGACCTATCCAAGAAGATCCAGGAGGTGACCGCGGGCGCGATAAAGCCTAGCCCGGGGAGCATATACCCCGTGCTCCACGATCTCAGCAAGGAGGGACTCGTCGAGGAGGAACTGGTTGTAGAGAAGGGGAGGGCCCGGAAGGTCTACAAGCTCACCAGGAAGGGGATGGAGTATCTGCTACAGGAGTTGAACCTCTTCTACGAGATAATGAACAACGTCTACGCCATAGCCACGGAGGCCAGGCGAGTACTCGAAGCTAAGCTGAAGGGGACCCTCGCGGACTGTGTCCCCGCCTCCATCGTCGAAAGCCTGCGTAGGATCAAGGAGAGTGCAGAGACCTATCTCAAGAAGATCGAGGAGGCCAATAAGATCTGTGGAGAGGAGGATCGAGGATCGTGAGCCTCAGGCTGGCCTGCTCTTCACCGCCCCGTACCAGGCTAAGCGGTAATACCATTCATCATCGGCACGCCGTGATACGGACCTCTACTCTGGCTCGCCTGTATTAACCACCTTGCCCCATTTCCTAGCGTATAGTACGAAGACCATGTAGTTTCTCTTAGCGGCATCGGGCTCCATACAGCCTGTCTCCTCGATAGAACCGTCTATGAGCTTCGCCCTGAGCTTCTTCCAGCCACTGGGTTTCTCGCAGTCCACAAGTTCGACGTGTTCCACCATGCCTATCTGGGCTTTACCCTCTAACTCTATTATCCGCGGGTTCAGTAGCTTCTCATCCCCCATCCCAGAGTCGCCCTCTTCTATCTATCCTGTCGGTGTAAGGGCGGTGCGTATAAAATAATGGTTAATACCCCTCTAAAACCAGCGTATGAGGTAAAGGACGCGTTCAGGGGATTGATGGGGATTGGCCGAGCAGAGGAAGCGGAAGAAGAGGATGACGTTGCCGAAGAAGAAGGAGGACATAGAGAAGGTAGTAGAGGAAGTCTCAGAGAGGCACGGACATGAACACGAGCATCACCATCATCACCACGGCGATATCGACGAGCTCCTGACCGTGATAGAGCTACTCCTAGACTCAACGAACGCAACAGTAAAGGTGCTAGACTCCAAGGTAAAGCACCAGGCAAACGAGATAGCGACGCTCTACAGGGTCCTGGCCAAGGTCATAGAGGCATGTCTCGCCGCCGAGAACCAAGAAGAGAGAAGGGCCAGGCTATTAGAAGCCCTAGAGGCGCTAGGAGTGGCCCCCAGCGAGGAGGCTAGAGCCTTCTAACCAGGCCCGGGTACTCTCTAATCCCCAGATACAATACCCCATCTCCAGTGCCCATGGTCCTCAACTCAAAGCACCCTCCCTCATAGAATAATCCTCCAAGATTATACTCGTAGGACACTATCCAGTAGTCTCCCGCCTCGACGCAGGGCGGGTAGAGTAGAGCTCTCGTCTGGCCGGGCTCCACGCACGCCCTAATACTGTAGCGGTGCGAGGGACCCTCAACTCTGTAGTAGTGTGAAAGCGGGGGGCAATGCCAGTATATTGGCGCGCCGACCCAAGTGACTCTAAACCCCCCTACCCGACTCCTCCTCCAGGAGATATCCAGGGTGGGATGTACCTCAAGGCCCTCCAGGACCTCCCTTGAGGGACCCCTCCTAATCCCCCTAAAGTAATCGTAGACCTTTACAACGCCCTCGACGCCGTAGACTACCAGGTCTATGTCGGAACCGCTATGGGGCGCGCCCAGAGCGTGGCTACCCGTTAACCCGAGTTCCCCGGCGGAGACGCCTGACTCCTCTACGATCTCATATACAGCCTCCACCACGCCGGCAGACTCAACAGGGGTCGAGGCGATGAGCCTGGCCAGGGCATCTCTAGGATGGATAAATAATAGCACCTCGTCATCGGCGACATAAGGCATGAGGGTCCCGTAGAGAGGGTCCCTCCTCCACCTACCGGGCAGGGCCTCCATAACCCTAGCCAGGCCCTCGGGGCCATAAGAGGGGATTATCCTGCAGAGCATCCTATCCTTGTAGCTCCAGGGGGAGGGACCCTTGCACTCGACGTACTTGGGGATTATGGCCAGATAGCCTGGAGGGGTAGGGACCCCCACTACCTGGCCTACTAAGCCGTCTCTAGTCACTATAAGGGAGGAGTGGGGGCTAGGCTTCAGCAATCCACCCACCCATATCGGGCCATAGGATTAGATCGCCACTAGCCACGTCGAGCCTCAGCAACCCTTTAACCCTGTAGCGGCCCTCTTTTATCTCCTGATACCTGGTCCGCCACGTTTCAACGATAACCGTCGCCGACCCTGTATCTATCCGGTAGCGCGTCGGGACCGTTATGGGCTCTCCGAGGGGCTTCATCCACCCAGCAAGCTCCACATAGCCGTACGGTATTAGGGCCCGATCACAGGGTTCCTCCCAGATGCTAGTAACCAGCCTGAGCGTGTAGGGCTGGCCTCTGTAGCATGAGTCAACTAGGCTCTCTTCTATCCTGGAAGCCTCTAGAGCCAGGCCCCCCGGGCCTCTGCTCCTCTTAGCCAACACGTCGCGGCGCTTGCACTGCCGGATCAACCCGTCCCTAGCCAGGTCCCATAGGGCGCCCAGCAAGCCAGGCCTGTAGAGGCCCAACACGTCTACATCGCTTGAGGGACCCTCGCAGTTGAGCGCATAGGAGCCCGTCACGCCATACCACTCCAAGCCCAATACCTCGATCAACTCCTGGATCCGCGGCTTAACCCTCTCTGGGAGCACCTTCACCGCTGCCTCCGGCCGTATGGTCCTTAGGATCCTCACCCTGGGGACCATGGTAGTCTCTACTCCGAGGCACCTGTTATAGTAAATGTGGGCCGGGGGGTTACGCCTGCAGTCCGGATACCTATAGGGTTGCACTACCAGGTGGTGTTCTGGGTGAGCGTATCCCTTGACGAGATAAAAGGCTGGCATGCCCGCTACGTTAGCCTCGACAATTACCCCGTCAATGTAGCCAGCCATCGAGGCGTACTGCACGGGGCTCCACCCTTTCCGGGATCAAATGCGTCCCATCGCAGCTCGGCGCGTTGAACCATTCTCTCCCCCTGAAGCCCTCGCGGCAGTGCGCGTACTGGAGGCCCAGTCTCCTAGCCGCCTTTACAACGGGCTCTAGAAGCCTCTTCCTATCCTCCTCGGGCAGGTAAGTGTATCCACCCACTCTAACCCCCCTGGACCGATAGAGCCTGTATATGCGCTCTCCTAGGCTACCTAGGGCAGCCCGCATCCTAGCCATGTTATCGGGCCTAGCCTTATAGGTCGACGTTACTATGAAGACGGCGCCCGCCTCGGCGACCCTCTCGACTAGGTCTTCCAGCATAGCTGGGTCATCGTTTACATAGGGTATCACGGGGTCGATCCTCACGCCAACAGGGACCCCCGCCCCTACAGCCCTCCTGACAGCGTCTATCCTCTTCTCCGCAGGCGGAGCCCCAGGCTCAATAATCAGCGAGAGCCCAGGGTCGAGCAGGGTTATGGTGGGGGTGACTGCGACGTTCCCCTTGGATATGAGGTCTAGGTCTCTCTGCGCGTAGAGGACGCCCTTGGTGGTTATGAGAACTCTCCTACCCAGGCCAACTAGTAGTTCGAGGGCAGTCCTCGTCAGCCCGTAGCCAGCCTCCTCTGGCGGATAGGGGTCGCTGCTCGTGCCCATGTTGATCGGCAGCTTCGGGTCCCAGCGGGCTAGTTCCCGTTTCAGCCTCCTCAGAAAGTCCTTCTTAGGCGTGCTGTCGCGTTGGCCTATGTAGGCTGTCGCGTAGCAGTATAGGCATTTGAAGGAGCACCCGGTGTAGGGGTTCAACGATAGCTTGAATGGGCATGTGCAGAGGGGGCTATTCCATGGGTCGAATGGGGCTAGTATGCCCCTCCCTCTAGTGGTTTCTCCTCTAGAGCTCGATGTTCGCATGTCTATTCCTCATTTCCTCCTCGGAGACTTTTAGCCTCTTCATAAGTGCGTATATCACGCCGTCTAGGAAGACTAGCGTCGTGTCCTCGAATAGAGTGCCCAGGGGGGCCAGGGGCTCGTGGATTCCGAGGATCTGCCTAGCGAAGTAGTCGTCTAGCTTGCTATGCTTCGTCCTCCCAGGCACCCTAACGACCACATCGGCTAGCCTGCCCAGAGGGCTATCGGGATAGGTGGTTATAGCCACTACCACGGCGCCCACCTGCTTGGCCGCCTCAGCGGCAGTCACTATGAGCTTCGTCTTACCGCTGCCCGATATTGCTATCACTACGTCTCCTTCACTGATACTCGGTACTATGGTGTCCCCCAGCACATAGGCGTTGAAGCCAAGGTGGAGTAGGCGCATGGCGAACGCTCTCCCAACCAGCCCGCTCCTCCCAGCGCCCATCACAAGGACCTTATGAGGCCGTCTACTGTAGACGTCTATCAGCAGATCAACTAGGCTATCTACCTGGGCCTTGTCGATTTCCTTGGCTGCTTCCTCTATAAACCTGGCGATCTCGGTCATAGCTCTAATCGCATCGTCAGCGGGTGATTCAGGCAAATCCAAGTCCCCCGGGCTCCTAGACTTTTATGAGGACGGTAATTAGCGTGCACCGGGGTAAAAGGTATGAGCCCCCACACTATACAGTGTATTTAGTGGCCCCGCCGGTCTCACGTCCGCCGAGACCCCTATCCCCTGGGGGATGAAGATGGCGGCGGAACGGTAAGGCGGGGTACATGCCCCTCTCACACGGCACCCGGATACTTAAGCCTTGGAGCTTCTCTAGAGACTCTGGGCGATGAGGAACCCTTAGCCCGACTGGGAGCCCAAGGGTTGGGCTGTGAACTGGTCGAGCCGGTTCTGAGCCCTGAGCACTATGGAGTCTTCTATAATTCTCTTAGGAGTCGCCGGCTGGCGTCTCTGCCTTGGGGCAGGGCTCTCTGGTTCTAGCCTCGCCTGTTACCTCCTCGACTATCATGTCGAGCTGGTATATCATGTTACTGTCGGCTATGGCCTCTTCCAGGTCCTCTAGCCTCTCTCCCACTACAGCGTCGATTATCGTGGTTACATCAACGTATCTCTCGTTCTTGAACTTTCTGAACACGCCTATATAGAGGGGATAGTAGACCGTGCTGACGGCCTCAACTAGGCCAAAAGCCTTGACTATCCGGTCAAGCTTTGAGAGCTCGAATCCAGGCTCAAAGCGGCGAGTGCATTTAGCTGGCTTCCCCTCGATGAGTAGTTTCCTCTCCGAGTAGTAGGCGATGGGGTCCCCATAATCCTCTAGGTGTAGTGCAGTGACGCGGAACAGGCCCTCATAGTCAGGCTCTAGGAGGCCCAGCTCTACTAGGACGTCTGTGGTCACCCTAGCCCTCTCTATGTCGCCTAGGTGCTCTGCTATCTCGCTTAAACTGGCCTTGCCGATCGACGACACTATCTCTATGACCCTCACCGCCTCATCCTCCAGCTCGCCTAGCCTAACCAGTTCCTCCCTCAGGCGAATCACGCCGTCCCTTGCCTCCACTAATGTGCCGGTAGCGGTCTCGAAGCACAAGGTGGATCTCCTGCTCTCTAGCGCCTCGGCCTCTTCATCGAGTTTATGGATAAGGAGGTCGTAGCACCTTAAGGGGAAGTAGACTAGCCTGAGCCCCATGAATCTTACCTTCTTCGGGGCTAGAACTCCTCCTAGGAGGCCAAGGAGGCTTCCCTTGACCTTACCTTCGAATATCCTCCTGGCAGCGCTATCATCTAGCTGGGGTATGACTGTGTATTCCTTTGAGGGCTTGTGAGTCTTCAGCTTGGCTTCGAGCGTGCTGACGAGTATTCCTAGGGTGCTGGCTAGCGCCTCAACATCTTTTCCAGGGTTATCCTTTGATACTATTATTGCCAGGGGCCGTGATTCTGATATCCGTATCCGCGCTATTTCCTTCAGGAGGACAGGATCTGGCTTCTCAGTGATTACTAGGAGTCCCTTCACCTTTATAGGGCCTAGGGGTCCCTCAAATAGGCAGGGACCCGTCTCTACGATATCCCTAGCTCCATTGGATAGGAGTTCCGGTCTACACTCGACTTTAAAGCCAAGCCTTCTCAGCTCGTCCAGCGGATCTACGTTCAATCCGTCATCCCCAAGGCCTTGGAGCCCGATAGCCTCCTCCAGGGAATTCCTGTCCTCCTGGAGTTAATTAAGCTAGACAACCCAGATAATATTCTAGGCATCGACGCGCCCGGGGGAATTATTTAAAATCGCTTCGCCGCATGTGGTGCATCTGGATTTACCGAGGGTCCTCTAATGCGTCCAGAGGATAGAGAGGAGGTTGCGGTAAGCTATAAGGGCTCAATAATCCGGGTAGTCAAGGTTAATGGCCTTTACAAGTGTCCCTTCTGTGATAGCCTCTTCTATACGCCAGGAGACCTCTTCTCCCATATATTGGCTCACGCTGCTAATTGGCTCTCGGCTAGGCGCGAGGTCAGTAGCAGGTGGTCCTAGGCTATGGCTAGGCCCGCTAGGTGGTCCTTCTCAACTAGTACCTCGATACTGTCCTCGCCTATAACCGGGACCCCCTGGGTTAGTATACCCAGTACTATATGCTCTAGCCCCTCTACCGGGTCGTCATAGTCTGTTAGGCTAAGCTCGTAAGCCAGAGGCACGCCATTGGCGTCTTCTACTACTATACGCATCCCACCCGTACTGTGTCCCACGCCCATGAGAGGATCTACGAGGTAGTATGGTTCATCCTCTACATCTATTTCGATCCCATACTTCTTCCATAACCTCTCGGCGACTCTCCAAGCCACGAGGGTTAGGTCTAGGGTTGAGGTGCTTGTGAGCCTCACTTTGATCTTGGGTAGCCGTCTCTCCTGGTGGGAAGGTTGTACCACTGGGACCCCCAACCGGATGTATTACGTGGGGAACCATAAATAAGAGGCCACCCGCTGTATACCAAGGTATCACCATATAAACCTCCAAATTAAACTAGTTATCTTAATAATAAATTAATTAATATAAGGATCTCTCTATATTCTCTAGATCACTCGCAGCCAGCCTCCAACCCATAGCCCCGATAAACTCCTTAACCCTCTCGACACGCTCAGTCTTAGGGATTGCCATGACCATCGGCCTCGATATTAGATAGTTCAGGGCTACCTGGACGGGGCTCTTGCCATACTTCTCGGCGATTTTAACTAGCAAGTCGACACCGGCTACCCTTCCACGTTCTATAGGAGTATAGGCTTGGACGAGTACACCCTTCTTGATAGTTAAGGGTAGAAGTTCTACCTCTGGGTGTCGATGGAGCACACTATAGTGGACCTGGTCCACTACTATATCGTATTTCCTTGTGTGTTGAAGGGCCTCTTCCAGCAGCCTCGCGTCAAAGTTGCTTACTCCGATATACCTGGTAAGCCCCCTCTCGGCTAAAGCCTCCAAGCTCCTGACCTGTTCCCCAATACTAGCTAGATCGTCGGGCCAGTGTATTAGAATCAGGTCGACATAGTTTACACCGAGTCTATCTAGGCTGGCCTTTGCTGCCTTTACCGCCAGGTCCTCGGATCTAAACCTATATGGTAACAGCTTTGTAGTTATGAACACGTTATCCCTACCGACCCGTTTAAGTGCTTCCCCTACGACTCTCTCGGCGCTGCCACTACCATACATCTCGGCGGTGTCGACGTTGTCTATTCCGTGGGTGAACGCGTATACAAGTGCTTCGACCATCTTTGACGGGTTCCTTATAGCCCACGTACCTATGCCTATGGCGGATACGGTCTCGCGCGTCAGGCCGACAGGCTTACGATCGCTGGTGTCGATTGGGAAAAGCGGCATACACTCCACCTTCTAATATAAAGCCCGTTGAGGCTCATAATTGTTAGCACGGTGCTCCCTTGTGGACCCCAGAGAGCTACTGGATCTGGTTCTCTCAAGGACAAACCTACAGAACAAGTGGAGGCTCCTTGAATCAATCAATTTGATCGCTAGCGAGAACGTTATGAGCCCCCTAGCATTGAAAACATACACTTCAGATTTCATGCATAGATACGCCGAGGGGAAACCCTTCAAGAGGTACTACCAGGGAGCCAGATACATTGACGAGTTGGAGGTGGCGACGGCAGACTTCATAGCCAGTAAAATCGGAGCTGTAGGCGTCGAGCTTAGACCCACTAGCGGGACCCTCGCCAACGCGGCCGTATTCAGGGTGCTAGCAGAGCCTGGCGACAGGGCAGCTATAGCGCCGGTACAGGCGGGAGCCCATGTGAGCCATACGAAGTTCGGCACGGTTGGAGCCCTGGGTATAAAGCAGGTAGACCTGCCTTATGACGAGGAGAATATGAACGTCGACGTCGACGGAGCTATAAAAGTCATAGAGAAAGAAGAGCCCAAATTCGTAGTGCTTGGGGGGAGCGTCTACCTGTTCCCCCACCCTGTTAAGGAGCTAGCCAACGCCGCACACAGTGTCGGGGCGAAACTCGTATATGACGCAGCCCACGTGTTCGGACTCATATTCGGTGGCGTATGGAGGAACCCACTCAGCCACGGAGCCGACGTGATGACAGCCTCAACACACAAGACCTTCCCGGGCCCCCAGGGCGGGTTAATTGCATTCACCGAAAAAGACCTGTACAAGAATGTCTCCAAAACAATCTTCCCCTGGTTCGTGAGCAACCACCACCTGCACAGGATACCGGCTACCGCTGTGACAGCGGTCGAAATGTCTATCTACGGAGAGGAATATGCTAGAAGGGTTGTGAACAATGCGAGAGCACTAGCAGAGGAGCTAGCCGCACTTGGATTTAAGGTAGTAGGGGAGGACAAGGGCTACACCAGGAGCCACCAGGTTCTCATCGATGTCAGGGATCTAGGCCGTGGGGCTAAAGCAGCGATCCTACTTGAGGAGGCCAATATAATCGTGAACAAGAACCTCCTGCCATGGGATCCCCCAGAGGCCGTCAAAGACCCCAGCGGCCTTAGGCTGGGAGTCCAGGAGATGACTAGATTCGGCATGGGCAAGGATGAGATGAGGACCATCGCCAGCCTGATGGCCAGAGTCTTGATCAAGAAAGAGGATCCTGCTAGAGTTAGACATGATGTGATCGAGTTCAGGACTGGCTACACGAAGGTACATTACGCTATAGAAGGGAGTGTAGAGACCATACTAGACCTCATTCACTAGGCTGGCAGAACCGAGATAAAGCTTGCAAGGCACATTTACAAGTGCGCGCCGACCCGCGGACAGGGCCGAAGAGGGCCCTCCGGGATGATAGCGGGGACTATAGTCACCGCAAGAGGCCAACGTTAAACTAGGGTGGAACCTGTGGGAGACGAGAAGCCTGTTGCGTGGATAGTTACCGTGGGGAACGAGATACTTATAGGAAGAGTAGTTAATACAAATGCCTCGTGGTTGGCCGAGAAATTGACCTTCATGGGTTTCTCGGTCGAGCGCATAATAACCGTTCCCGACGACTTGGATGATATAGAGGAAGAAGTTGGCAGGGCTATAGCTAGGGCTAGAATCGTTGTTACAACGGGCGGGTTAGGCCCGACATACGATGATAGAACCCTAGAGGGGGTAGCTAGGGCCGCTGGGAGGAGGCTCGTCCTCAACGAGAGGGCGCTCGATATGGTGAGGCAGTTCTACGAGAAGGCGGGCTACACGCTAACAGAGGACAGAGTCAAGATGGCCTATCTTCCAGAAGGCGCTGAGGCTATTCCGAACCCGGTAGGAGCCGCTCCAGGCTCGTACCTGGAGGTAAACGATACCATTGTCGTGAGCCTCCCCGGCGTTCCGGCCGAGATGAAGACTATGTTCGATAACTACGTATCCCCCCTCTTGAAGAGGATAGCTCCTCACCGTCGTGCGGTCGACTGTGGATTTACGGTAAGAGGCGTTCCAGAGTCTAGCCTAGCCCCCTGGATTAAGAGGGCGGCTAAGATGGAGCCCGGCGTCTATCTCAAGAGCCATCCCAAAGGCCATGAAACGGGATCACCCCTACTTGAGATACGGGCATTAGCCTCTGCTGAAACCCTCGATGACGCTCGGGCTAAAGCTCTGAGAGTCCTTGAGTATGTTGTATCGAAGTCGAGGGAACTGGGCGGTGAAACAGGCGAGATCGATTGTATCGCTAAAGATTAAGTTGACGCTCGTGGTAGCTAGTGTAGGCTCTCTTACGAGCCTGCTTGGAGGGTTCGTGAATTATAAACCCTTGTTTCTAGGCGGGCTCACCATACTATTATTATCACCATATATTTCCTTAATATTGACACTTAAACTCTCCAGGGGCCGTAGCACATAAACTCCTCCTTAAATAGTCTAGACGGGATCCGATACCCTGGTGTACACTTTGAGCAGCGGACAGCGGAAATCCCCAGTCGTCACGGGGCCCAAGGAAATAGTCGAGAAGGTGATAAAAGCGCTCAAGGATGTATATGACCCGGAGATCCCGGTAAACGTCTACGATCTAGGCCTTGTCTACGAGATCCACGTGGAAGAGACCAAGCCGGGCAAGTACTATATCAGGATAGCCATGACCCTAACAGCGATTGGCTGCCCGGTCTCGGGACAGATAGCGGCGTATGCAGAAGATGCGATACGTGAAATGGTCCCGGAGGCCGAGGACGTAGAGGTCGAGATCGTATTCGACCCGCCTTGGAGCCCCGACTATGTAACGCCTGAGGGACGAGAGCTGCTCAAAGCCGTGTTTGGATACGACGTCGTGGAGGAGTGGAAGAGGCGGCTCCAGGCCGATCTCTCCTCCCAAGGATACTAACTAATTAGGCCTATTAGAGCCTAAGCACCTAGTGGTGCCTCTGGATTGACCGAGAGAGAGCGTTTGATAAAGGAGCTTGTCGAACTGATAGAAGACAACGACGTCGCCTGGAGGAAGGCTGCCTTCTATAGTGATCCCAAGGTTGAACCGATCTACGACAGGCTGATTAGGGTTTGGATGGAGAACGGAGAAAGAGACACGCCGATAAGTTATGCTACAGACGAAGAGCTACGGGTCCTCGTATCCATAGCTAAGAAGTACGCGTTTATGAGCGAGGATAAGGCCCGGGCTATAGCCATGAGTCGTATGGGCGGTAGCGAGGATATGGGTGGATTTGGAAAGGCGCTTAAGAGGATACTAGGACGTTAGACCCCGGATCTATGTGATGGTATAGGTGGTTCCCTCCTAGGCAGTATATAGTCCTTGGGGGCTTTCTTGAAGGGCTCCAGATACCTCTTTAACACCTTGGGTATCTTGACGGTGCCGTCCTCTTCCTGGAAGTTCTCTAGTATCGCTGTTATAGCTCTAGTGCTAGCTATGCCTGTCGCGTTTAGTGTGTGCACATAGTCCCTTTCCATCCCCTTCCTCCTAATGAGCCTTATCCCTAGCCTGTAGGCTTGCCAGTCTGTGCAGTTGCTCGCGCTGACCATCTCCCTGTACCTACCCTGCGCTGGCATCCACGCCTCAAGATCGTACTTCTTCACGGCACAAGCCCCCAGGTCGCCTGAAGCAATATTGACTACACGGAAGGGGATCTCCAGCCCTCGAAAGATCTCCTTGGAGTTCTCTATAAGCTCCTCGTGGAGCTTCCTGCTATCCTCCGGCCGAGAGAATATGAACTGCTCTACTTTATGGAACTGGTGTACACGGAATATGCCCTTCAAGTCCCTGTTACCAGCACCAGCCTCTCTCCTGAAGCATGGGCTTATCCCGACCAGCTTCAAGGGCAGCTCGTCATCGTAGAGCTCCTCTTTGTAATAGAGTGATGCCAGGGGATGCTCAGCGGTTGAAATCAAGTACAGGTCATCGTTCTCTAGCTTGTAGATAGCGTCCTTAAAGGTATCAATATCGATAACCCTTGTCATGACCTCGTGGCGCAGCATATATGGAGGGAGGACGACAGTGTAGCCCTTCCTGGTTAATACGTCGAGCGCGTACTGGAGCAGAGCCAAGTCAAGCCACACCAGGTCCTCGAAGAGATAATAGAACCGTGAACCAGCCACCTTCGCGGCTCTTAGAGTATCACCTAGTCTTAGCACGTTCTCCAGCATGTCCGCGTGGCCTATCGGCTTCCAGTCGATTACATCATACTCCACGTTAAAGCCCCTAGTCTCCTCCATGAACTCTTTTAGATGCCCCCTCCACACCCGAGGTCTACCCCAGAACTCCACTGGGACAGTCGCTGTCTCGTCTCCCACCGGTACATCGTCTTCTACTACATTAGGAAGCATTAGGAGAACTCTCTCCCTCTCAGCTTCAATTCTCTTGAGCTCCTCTTCCTTCTCTCTTAACTCTGACAGTAGAGCCTTAGCCTCCTCAATTAGCTTCCTCTTCTCGCTAGGATCTCTTGTTTTACCGATTGACCTGCTAATCACATTGTGTTTATGGCGTAGCTCGTTAACCTCTGTAAGAAGGCTCCGCCATCTAGCGTCTAGGTTCAGAGCCTTGTCGACTAGCGCTTCGTCCATCAACCTAATCCTTACATAGTGCTTTAGCTTTTCTGGATTGTTCCTCAAGAGGTCTAGTATGCTCCAACCCACAACTCCTCTACCCAGAACGACCCAGGGCCGGGAGAGGGTTATAATTTGGGCCTCGGATTGTGGTCCACTCAGCACGCCAGCTAAGCCTGGCTAGGACTCCTCATGGGCCCGCAGGGAGAATCATGTCGCTTCTAGGGATTTATTCACTCAATCCCTCAAGCCTCCTCCTGGCTTCCTCTCTGGCTTCACGTAAGACACTCTCAGCGTAATCCGACGGCGATGACTCACTCATCTCGATCAAAGATGGCGCCTCCTCAGGCATCGTTGGAGCGGAGGAGATGAGCATATCGATAGCGTCTGATATCTCTGCCAGCGTCTCTCCTATGTTCGGCGGTATCATAGAGGATATAGACATAGCCTTTCTCAATATCTCCCGCGGGGCTTCTAGGAGTTCTCTATTGATCACCCCAGCGACCAGCATAGTTTGGAGTCTCAGGGCAATCTTCTCTAAGACTATATCGAGGGTTTCGAGAGAGGTTGCCAGTTCCCGGTACTCGGCCTCTGAGAGTAACTTGGACATAGTCTTTGCCCTGGCTTTAGCCCTGCGTACCTCGATTTGCGCTCTACGTACTAATGCCAGTGCTTCCATCATGGTCTTCATAATGTTTCTCTTCCTGGAGCCTTTGGCCATTTCCCTAAGCCTCTCGTAACGGTTATCCGATCCCCAGGCGATGTAATATTTGGTGTAGGAAGCCTATTAACCGGTCCACTGGTATATGAACACTACCACCGCTAGTAGCGTGTACCTGTCTGTCTGTTGGTTCACTATCGGACAGGATATGCTTGTCGCGACTGGTTTGAACGAGTTGAAAGGCTTCCCAGGGAGTATATACTGGACCTCGTAGCCTCCCATCGGCGAGGAAGCCGCAGCTACCGCCATTAGGGAGGCTCTGGTCCTGTTAATCACGGCCTCGCATGATGAATCCGTGATCGCAGTCTTGGGCAGTGATGATATGCCGTCTATGGCCATCTTATATATTAGAGCGTTCTTGACTCTGGTGGCGTTCTCCTGGGGCTGGCCTACGAAGCCTGGGAACTCGATCCACTCGCTACCCCTCCTGTCGACGTAGACTGTAGTGTATGCCGTGTGTAGTATGGACTTTGAGAATGGGGGGATCCTGTAGGATATTCGGAGCATTTGTATGGACTTGGGGAAGTCTGCTAAACCGTGTATTACTACTCCTGGCAGGCCCTGCTGGGGTCTCTGTATCGCTTCGGGCTTGGGATAGAGTATTGTCATGTTGTTCTTTAAGTCGACTACTCCCTCGAAGACCTCGTAGAAGACTATGTAGGTGTTATTGGGCTCGGCCTTGAATACGCTTCTTAAGAGATAGTTTGCCTCTCCCTCGTCGCCTGTCAGGAGCCTTGCCAGAGCCCGGATCTGCGTCTCGTTAAAGGTAGAGCCGTCTGCTACAGTTCTCCTCCCAGTATTGACTGTTATCCAGTAACCGTAGTCCCACCAGCTGATGACTAGGGCATCCTTTCTAGTATTGTTCTTTATCCATTGGAGGGCGTTCAACCACGCGTCGTTCAACGGGACTACTACCTTCCTCTCGCCCTCAGGTGTTAGGATGGTTAACGGCGATAGGCCTGACGTGAGTATTTGCGGGGCTCTGTAGCTGTTGGAGTTGTACGCTTGGTCGCCATAGTACGCCACCCCCATACCGACTATGAGCACTATAAATATTCCTGCTAGTACCTTCAATGGATCGCCCAGCTCATGTCTACTGCCGGCCTTGCCTGGCCTGTGAACCCATACCGCGCCGCTCGTAAACTCTGCAACGGCCAGGCCGGCAGCTATCGTCACATAGAGCGACGCCATCTGGGTAAAGTACGCTAGTTGCTTGTTGGCATAGAAGAGTAGGAGAGCCATGAAATACAGTACAGCGCTCGGAATCGCTTCGTGGAGCTCGTATCTTCCCTTCAAGAACCTGGCTGTAAACACGATGACTCCGGCTAGGACGAAGAGCAAAGCTAGGCCGTATTCCCTGAATAGCCTAGAGAGAGGCGCTGGCTGGTGCTCTTGGACGCTCTCGACGAGGGGGCTGATATTCCTTATGCCTAGGGCTGCCTGGAATCTGAGGCTCATTGGTATGAGGCCAGTATAAACTGCTATGAACCCGGCCGTTAGGAGTACTAGGATTAGCCAGGCTTGGAATCTCGGTGTGATTCCGTCTTCCAGTATCTTGTTTATGAGGGGAATCTTATCCACGTATACTTCGAGGGCGTATATGACGAGCATTACTATGTCGAGGGACCCTAGCCTGCCCACGAAATATTGTAATCCTATGCTTGGGATGGCCGAGGCGGATATTACGTAGGAGATAGTGAGCACTGCATACATCTTAAGTCTGTCTATCTCAGGTTTTCCGAAGAGGGGGTCTATCAACATAGCTAACGCGATTGATATAGTCACGAGGTGATAGCCTCCCCACAGGAAGCCTACCAAGCTTCCCGAGAGCCCCGCTAGTACCGAATACAAGAGTCCTCTAGTCGACTTCCTATGTCTAAGCGATAGGGTGAGGAAGATATAGAATAGTGCCAGGGCCGGGACAGCTATACCAGTCTTCTCGACGAATCCGACAGTCGTCCTGGTAATGGCTCCTGGAGACAAGGCGAAGAATGCTGCGGAGACCAAGCCAGCCAGCTTCGACCTAGTGATAGTGTAGACTAGCAGGAACAACATTAGTATAGCTAGGCTACCCGCGAACACTGGGAAAAGCGCTATCCATTCCTTGAGGGATAATCCGAGCTTGGCCCCCAGCCCATAGGTGGCTGCTGCTAGCCAGGCTACCCCTAGCGAGTCCGAGTGGAGGATGTCCCTCCCAACGGGCCACCAGAACTCCTTCACGTGCGAGAGCCCTGAGAAGCTGAAGAGTCCATGCTTGTGGAAGTACTCCGCCTCCCAGTAGGCGATCCACGGGTCGTTGGCGTCTAGTTCTAACCCGTATTTGAGCGCTGGCAAGATCCTGACGTAAGTGCCTAGCGCCAGCAGGAGTATGAGTACGGCCAACGTTATCGGGGTTGAATATTTTGAGGCGAGTAGCGCTAGGCGGGTAGTGATGCCCCCTATCTCGCCTTTATGCTTCTTAGGGGAACGCTCCTTACCTCCCTTACCCTTAGCCAAATGTCACGCACCCAATCGACCTGTGGAGACTGAAGGAGTAACGGCAAAAATATGCGGTTCGCTCTCCATATACTGGTGGGATCATTATAACCAAGCCTCTTATTCCACGTACTGCGACGATGAGTATTGGTGGTTGTTATGGAGAGGCCTGTTAGAGTTGTAATTATGGGAGCAGGCGGAAGGGACTTCCACAATTTCAACGTCTTCTTCAGGGACAACCCTAAGTATAGGGTTGTAGCGTTTACCGCGGCTCAGATACCGGGTATAGAGGGGCGTCGTTATCCTCCAGAGCTTGCCGGTAGCCTGTATCCTTCTGGGATCCCTATAGTCCCAGAGGAGGATTTGGGTGACGTGGTCAAGTCGTTCGGAGTCGATATGGTAGTGCTCGCTTACAGCGACCTCCTTTACGATGACGTGGGACATAAGCTATCCGCGGCCCTGGGGACGGGGGCATCCTTTATGATCCTAGGCCCTAGAGACACTATGCTGGCTTCGGCGAAGCCCGTTATAGCAGTTACCGCTGTTAGAACGGGCGCTGGGAAGAGCAGTGTATCGAGGAGAATAGTTGGGCTCCTGAGAGCGAGGGGCTTCCGGGTAGTGCCCGTCAGGCATCCAATGGCTTACGGGGATCTAGCTAAGATGGCCGTCCAGAGGTTCGAGTCCATGGAGGACTTGGACAAGTATAACGTGACCGTAGAGGAGCGGGAAGAATACGAGCATTACATAAACATGGGAGTCGTAGTTTACGCTGGAGTAGACTATGGCGAGATCCTTAAACAAGCCGAAAGGGAAGCCGACATAATACTCTGGGACGGGGGCAACAACGACTGGCCCTTCTACAAGCCCGATTACATGATAACGGTCGCCGACGCTATGAGGCCAGGCCACGAAGTTAAGAGCTTCCCTGGCGAAGTAAACGTTAGGATGGCAGACGCTGTCATAATAAACAAGGCCGATCAATCGAGTAGGGAGGCCGTAGAAGAGATAAAGATGAATGTTAAGAGAATTAATCCAAGCGCAGAGATCTCCGTTGCGGTGAGTGAGGTCAAAGTAGACGACCCCAGCCTAATAAGAGACAAGAGAGTTGTGGTAGTTGAGGACTCTCCCACCGTAACCCACGGAGGCTCGCCCTATGGCGCTGGCTACGTGGCGGCTAAAAAGTTCGGTGCACGCGAGATAATAGACCCCAGACCATATGCCAAGGGGGTCATCGCCGAGATCTACAAGGAGTACCCCCATATGGGGCCCGTTCTTCCAAGCACCGGCTACACGCCAAGCCAGATAAGGGACCTCGAAGAGACCATAAAGAACACTCCTGCCGATGTAGTGGTTGCCGGGACCCCAATAAGATTGGATAGAATAGTGAAGGTGGACAAGCCAATAGTACAGGTATACTATGACGTGAAGATAATTGAGGGACCCACCCTGGAAGAACTCGTAGAGAAGTTCCTCGCCAGAGCCAAGATGAAGCTGAAGTACGGTATAGAGCGGTGAAGAGCTTGGAGACCCTAGTCATAGCCCTCGGAGGCAATGCCATTATAAAGAAAGGGATGAAGGGTTCTCCGGAGGAGCAATGGCGAACCGTGCGGAGCGCCGTAAGACAGCTCCTCAGGATTGCCGCTGACGGAGTAAGACTAGTGATTACACACGGCAATGGGCCCCAGGTAGGATACCTACTTGAGGCTTTTGAGGCTTTGCCAAGGGACAAGCCCAGGCAGAGCCTGGATCTAGCAGTCGCCATGACCCAAGGCTGGATTGGATACCTGATAGCTCATGCCTTGGAGCGAGAAGCCGCTAGGCTAGGGATAAGTGTTAAGACCGCCACGGTTGTTACCAGGGTTGTAGTGTCGAGTAGGGATCCAGCCTTCCGTGACCCATCGAAGTTCATAGGCTCATACTATACTCGGGAAGAGGCGGAGGAGCTGGCCAGGCGGCATGGTTGGGTGTTCAAGAGGGACCCCCGTGGGTTATACCGGAGAGTAGTGCCTAGTCCGAGGCCGATCAAGATACTAGAGTCTAAGGTGGTAGAGGGCCTAGTCAAAGAAGGGTACATTGTGATAGCTGTCGGTGGCGGGGGAATACCGGTTACCGAGGATCTAGAGCCTGTGGAAGCCGTTATTGATAAAGACCTAGCCAGTAGCCTCCTGGCTCAGACCATAAAGGCTGACCGGTTCATTATATTGACCGATGTTAAGGGTGTGGCATTAAACTATGGCGGGCCAGGCGAGATATGGCTTGGAAAGGTGAGTGTTGACGAACTAGAAGCCTACCACCGTGAAGGCTATTTCCCTCCAGGGAGCATGGGGCCCAAGGTCGAAGCCGTCATAGAGTACGTTAGGAAGACTGGGAGGACAGCTTCGATAGGTAGCCTAGAGGAGGCATACAGTGTCTACCGTGGAGATAGTGGAACCCATGTAGAACCCGGCAAGCCATAAAAAAGCACGGCACATCCTTATGCAACCAGGGTGTATACGCGTTGACCACTGCGAGAGAGGCCTTCGAGGCGAAGAAACTCGCCCAGAAGTACGGTGTTGTGGGTAAGGTCGCAGGAAGGTACAGGGAAGCTGGCTATAGAGTCGATGTAGTGACGGTTGACGAAGCTGCACCGTATAACTTCACGGCTGTCAAGAAGGGGGATAAACTGGCGGTGAAGGTCTACTATAAGAGCGGGCCTGTCCCCGTGGATATAGTCGAGGGGCTAGCAGGTAAGGCAAAGGAGGAGGGATACAAGCCCATACTAGTCCTCTACGGGGCTGGTCCAAAGCTCTCGGACCAGGTTAGGGCTAGGGCAGGAGAGCTGGGTGTTTCAATCAGGCGTGTTAGAGCCTAGCCCTCCATGCTATCTTCCTCCATCTGAAGGCCGATCCTCCTATAGGGGCAAGTTTTCCAGTACTTCTCGCACTTTATCGCCTCGTCTTTAGTTAACGGCCTGTTTAGGACCATGCACCAGGCTATGTAGCCGCCTGACTCCTCGGTATATTTGAAGAAATTGCACTCGGACCTAGGCCTCGTGTAGAGTATATGGATTGGCTTGTAGATCACTGGTCCCTTCTTAGCCTTAGCCGCCGTGAACTCGTCTAGGCTATGAGACAATCGTCTATACACCCGCCTCCAGTAGTGGAGTCCGGTGGAGGGGGTATATAGTGGGGAACGCTAGAGCTCGGCCAGTAGCTCTTGCAGAGTACGTTTAGCCTTCTCTAGCTTGTCCTTGAGCTTCTTATTCTCTTCCTCTAACTCCCTGACCCGCTCTTCCAGCTTCCTGGCTTCCGCCGGAGCAATGGGGACTATTATCCTGAGTTTACCGGTCTTTAGCATGTCGTAAGTTTCACGGACTAACTGGCCTGCCTTCGTCTTGCCCTGTAGATGGTTCCTGATCGTGGCCTCGGACCTGCCGAGTTCCTCGGCGATCCTGGATATGGTATAGCCGGCTTTCTCCCTAGCTAGTGCACCCGCCGCTACAGCTAGGCTGTCGACCCAGGTGGTGAACTCTTTGGGCTCAAGGAATTCCTTGAATACGTCGGGCCTGAGTATAGTCCCTATGATGAGAGCTATTTCCAGCTCTCTTACCTCTTTAGCTCCAACAGGCTTTATGGGCACGCGGGGAAATTCGACTTCGACGTGGTTCTCCAGTGCCATTTGACCATCACCTCCTCTATAATTATATAGTCACCGTTGAGGACATATATCTCATACCTAGAGTTTAAACGAGTCCGAGTATAGCGGGTCGCCGGCCTAAAGCTCCCTCACCGATCGGAAGAGGCCGAGAAGCCCGCTCATCCCTTGTTGCAGTACTTGGAGGCGAGGGTTAATAACGCCGTGAGGATCCTCTTGCTGGGGCCGGTCACGAACATGTATCTCTCCTCGCCTGCAGCGTTGAGTAGCGTGTATATCCTGTGTAGTAGCGTGCATGCCCCCTCAGAGGCCTCTATGAACCTTTCCCCCTCTATAGAGTCGGCAAGATTCCTGAGGTCCACGTAGAGCCTACCCATGGCTATCTTCCACGACCTAGCATCATAGGCGGCTTGCATGTTCCCGTTTTCTTCGAGGGCCTTCGCTGCCCTCTCAAGCCTCCTGAGGTCTTCAGCTATTATTTCGAGGGCCAGCTCAAAGTCTATTTCACTCATACCCGGGGGACCCTCCTCCTCAGTCTATGGCTGCGGAACCGGTATTAAGGGAGGTTAACGGGCTATCCGATTGGATCTGGAGGAAGCATGGAATGCGTGGATCGAGGCCTATAGGGGAGCCTGTGTCGTGGATTCTCGCGCTAGTTTCAATGATCGTCGCCGTAGGGAAAATATGGAATATTTTAAAGCCGTCGTTTTACACCAGTCCCTACTTTATAGGCGTGCTTGTAGGTTTCATAGGCCATGAAATAGCGCATAGGACCGTTGCCAGGAGGCATGGATTGTACGCGGAGTTCTATGCTACGCCCTATGGAGTCCTCTTGACGTTTCTGACGGGGTTTATACCGGGGATCGTTATCCTGGCCCCGGGCTACGTGGGTGTTACCGCCTATTATGTCTACAATCCACGGGGGTGGGTTAGGAGCGTGGAGGCGGGGCCGGCTACAAACATAGTATTGGGTCTATTGGCTCTCGGCGCGTCGCTCCTAGTAAAGGGTTATTGGAGTCATTACATGTCGATTGTAGCGATGATAAATGGGTGGATCGCGTTCTTCAACCTGCTACCTATACCGCCTCTGGATGGAAGCAAGATTTTCCGGGCTGACATGAATGGGTGGATTGTGATGTTTGTATTATCGCTACTGCTCTGGATGGCGCCCTCCTAGGGGTTTGGGATAAAAAATAATGTCCTCGGGTAGGCCACTATTGCGACGGAGGTGTAAGTAGGAGTGGCCGAGGTTGAGCATGGAGAGGAGAAGAAGCCTGAATCGCTTAAGGAGAAGTGGATTAATAATATGGTTAAGAGTGCTAAGAAGTATCACAAGCTGTGTCCTTACTTCGATAAGAAGACGGGGCAGTGCCTGCTAATGATTACTGTTGAAGGAAAGCCTGGCAGGTGTGATAGAGACGGTAGGTTTGATGGTTGCCCGGTATTCACTAAGTTCCTTGAGAAGATGTACGAGTACTATACCAGTAGGAAGAAGGTCCTGCCGAGGGACTTCCAGGACGTGGTGAACCAAGCATATCTAGTAGGGCCGATATAGTAAATAATAACAGTTAGTTATTATTAATAAACTTTCCCTAGAATTCTCCAGCGTCATATTCACTGGGGTACTCAAGATCCCAGTCATACTCTGTATAGTACTCCTCCTCTAGCTCCTCGGCGAGCTCCGCTGGATAGAAGTACCCGTTTCTGTCAACAACAACTTTGTTATCCTTCAATAAGTCGTTCAGCGCCATGCGAATCTTATCCTCGCTGGCTAGCCCCGAGAGATGGCCGTGCAACTCTCTGATATTCATCCTCTGGTGTTTCCTCAACAGGTCTAGCAGGATATCTTTTAACTCGTCCTCGTTGGGGGCAGTATAAACGACTATATCGTCGTCCTGGTAGATAACCGTTAGGTTGCGGGTAATATCCTCTCCAGGCCTTCCGAGTTCCTCCGGCATAGCCTAGGCACCGGGATACTCTTGTAGGGCAAACTAATGCCTATCAAGCTTTCTATCCCCGAGCGTAGACTAGGTCCGTGGGGTAGGATCCATGAGGAGAAAGCCTAAGAGGGCATTGATCTTCGGCAGATTCCAGCCGTTCCACAAGGGCCACCTGGCTATAACGCGGTGGGCTCTGGAAAACGGGTTCGAGGAGATAGTCTATCTAGTCGGTATGGCCTCCGAGAACTATACCCCCAGGAACCCCTTCACGGCCGGTGAGAGGATAGAAATGATAAGGCTGAGCCTCATGGACGAGGATCTAGGCTTGGAGAGGTTCATCACAGCAACTATAAGAACCCTGGAAACCAGCATCGGATCAGTCTACTATGTACTATCATATGTGCCCAGGGTAGACGCGATACTCACGCGGAACCCGGTCATAGGAAAGATCTTCGAGGACGCTGGCATTGGGGTAATCAAGCCGCCGGTCTATAACAGGGATGAATGGAGAGGCGAGCGGATAAGAGAGCTCATGTCGCTAGGCGACCCCCGCTGGATGAACGCGGTAACCCGGAGCACGGCCGAATATATACTATCTATAGGTGGGATCGAGAGGCTTCGACACGCGCTAGCCAAAGACTAGGCTACCTGGCTATCTTGAACCTCAGTATACCCGCGAGGCCGTTAAAGGTGTTCTTAAACCACTCGGCCTCTGGGAGGCCAGAGGGTATCACGACAACCTTCGCCCCACTCAGCCTCTCAGCAACATCCTTCCAGTCCTCCAGGTCCTCCCTATCCTCGTGTATGAGTAGTGTCTTGACGGCCCCCATCTCCAGTGCAGCCTTGACCTCGCTATCGCCATAGACAACCATTCCAGTCCCACGGGCCAGGTGGCCTTTGAACTCCTCCAAGGCTTCCACAGCATCGCGGTAGAGCTGCGTCTGGACCACGTTCTCTGCCTTTAATACGACTTCCTTTAGGCCCTGATCGCCCTGATAAGCTACATCAACCAGATCCTTCGAGACGAGCTGTTGGAGCCTATAGTCCAGGTATTTGCCCTTGACGAAGTCCATTTTAGCATAGCCGGGCCCGGCGACGATTATCCCCTTCAAGTTGCCCTTCTCATGGTATGGTAGGAGATGCCTAGCGGCGTGCTCGGCTAGGCGCTTGAAGAAGTCTTCCACCATCTGCTCTATTATCCTGTCGAACCTCCTCTGGCTCTGACCGCCCATTTTGTGTTTACCCGGGATGTAGTCCGTCAGCTCTTCAAGCACCTCCAGCCTGGAGCCCCGTAGCACGCCTATAGTGGCCTGGTCCCTCTCAACGATCAATATGCCTATAACGTCCCGGTCCTCAACCATCTCCTCTAGGAACTCTGTTATGAACCTCTTATCAGTCCTATAGTAGAAGACGTTTATCTTCTCCGGGGGGCTGAAGACGTAGCAGGCAAAGTCGCCGGTATCCATGTCCTCTCCGCAGAATAGAACGAGGCCGTTCGGAGGCACCTTGGGTATCATCTTTAGCCTATCGATGGCCGCCGATAGAGCCCTCTTCACCGCGTTCCTAGTCTTTTTCAACTTTATGTTGTCGGCAACCGAGAGTTCCTGGCTTAACAGGTTCAACACATCGCTTATAGGCCTCCCCGGCGGTATGTATAGGCTCAGCAAAACCGTGGCTGGGGCGCTCCATTTCTTAACCTCCTTTAACAGCTGGGCAAGCCTCCTCCGCGAGATCACTAGCTTCGACTCGTCTATCCTGCCTCGTTGCACCTTGCTGACCCCAACCGTAGAGGGTTCGAGGCCTAGCCTTATTATACTTCAGAGAAGGCACCCGGCAGAGGTTATAGTCTATTGTTTATCCAAGCCGGTGGAAGACTATGTGTAGCGGTGGCCAGCGTGAGGATGGTCAAGGCCGGGTGCAGGAGCCTGGACCAAGAAGTGATAGATGCCGCCGTCGAGGTCATTGAGTCCGGCGGGCTGGTAGTGGCGCCGACAGACACTCTATACGGGCTCCTAGCAGACCCCCTAGACGAGCAAGCCTTCGAGAGGGTCTATCGGGTAAAGGAGAGGGACCCCTCTAAGCCCCTGCCGATACTCCTGGGCGAGTCCCACCACGCACTCCTATTAGTCAAGCCAGGCCCCCTATTCTGGAGGCTAGCGATCAAGTTCTGGCCAGGCCCCCTGACGATAGTCGAGAAGAGTCGCGGGGATCTACCAGGCCACCTAGCCAGGTGGGGGTCCCTCGGGGTCAGACTGCCCCGGTGTCCCCTGGTCAGGGAGATAGCTAGGAGTGTGGGCGGGCTCCTCGTGGGTACTAGCGCCAATAGGAGTGGCTGGCCTCCCCCGGTAAGGGTGGAGGAGGCTGTCCGGCAGCTAGGGGATAGGGTGGATTTGTACATCGATGGTGGGCGGGTAGAGCTCGGGGTGCCGAGCACGGTCGTGGATCTATCTACTGGGAAGCCTGTTGTCATGAGACCCGGCGGGGTACCCACTGTTGAGATCGAGAGGGTTATAGGGTCCTTCGGGGAATAGGGCGTGGGTACTACTGGGAGACTACCATCCGCACCGGCATATCACTATAGCAGTGTAAAAACACCTACGGGTGGGTCGAGGCTATGGGAGACTCGATCACTATAACCGTGTACTCCGGCCTGAATGATGAGAGTAGGCTGGCCGAGGAGATAGCTAGGAAGGCCCAGCTGTTCCTAGCCGTAGAGTATGGGATACCTGTCGAGGTGGACGTGGTCAAGGTCCCTGTTTCCATAGAGGAGGCCAGGGATATGGGCCTGCCCACGGTCATAGTCGAGGGGAGGGAGGTTTCATCGGGTGGGGTCCCTCTGCTAGCGGATATAATAGACGCCGTGTTCGATGAGATACGCGAGGAGTACGGGCTCGCCAGGACCGGCCTGCCGGAGATCGGGTTGGCTATGGTTTAATTATTAGGGTTCAATGTCTAGGCTATGAGTGCGGCCAGTATAGCCTTCTGTATATGTAGCCTATTCTCGGCCTGATCCCACACCAAGCTACGCTCGCCATCAATCACTTCATCGGTAACCTCCTCGCCCCTATGGGCTGGTAGACAGTGCATGAAGAAAGCCCTTCCACCCGCGGCCTCCATGAGCTTTGAATTGACCTGGTACGGCCTCAGTAGACGGATCTTGGCTTCCCTCAGTTCCTCCTGGCCCATGCTCACCCACACATCAGTATATACTATATCGGCGCCTTCCACCGCCGTGTATGGATCCTCTACTATCTCTATCGTAGACCCTGACTCTCGGGCCGCTTCAAGGGCTCTCCTGAGGATCGACTCGTTGGGCCTCAGCTCCCTGGGGGTGGCTACTGTGATGTCGACTCCCAGCTTCGCCCCCGCTATCAGGAGGCTGTGAAGCACGTTATCACTTCCGTCACCCACGAAGGCGAGCTTCACTCCATGAAGCCGGCCCAGCACTTCGAGGATAGTCATGTAGTCCCCTAGCGCCTGGACTGGATGGCTTAGATCGCTTAGTCCATTTATTACCGGGACCCTTGAGTGCCTGGCTAGCTCCTCGACCTTCTCATGCTCCTTAACCCTAGCCACTATCCCGTCCACATACCTCGACAGCACCCTGGCCGTGTCGGCGATGGTCTCCCCCCGGCCGAGCTGGAGGTCCCTCCAGCCCAGGTAGAGGGCCTGGGCCCCCAACTGCCAGGCCGCGACCTCGAAGCTGACCCTAGTCCTTGTACTGGGCTTCTCGAATATCATGGCGATGCTCTTGCCCTTTAACACCGGTACTAGTCTCTCCCCAGAATAGTAGCGCCTCTTGAACTCCAGCCCCATATCGATCAACGCTCTAAGCTCGTCAGGCGTGTACGAGTCGAGGCAGACCAGGTGCCTTCTCTTCAACTTGTACAGGGTCACGAGCGCGCCACCTCCAGGGATACCCGGGTCCCTGGCAAGGTTATAGCCTCTAGCCGCTCCCCCTTGAGCGCTCGGTGTACTGGTTGGGGAACGGGTTACCTTACAGGGTGAGGATTAAGGAGCGGGCGGTCAAGGAGGCCCTTATGCAGCAGCTTAAGAGGAGTGGGGTGGATCTCGACGAGGTAATAGACTGGCTCTGGGACGACTTCGGTAGAAAGGCCAGGAGGGACTGGAAGAGTATAGAGAACGTGATCCTCGGGGATAACGACATAACCCCCCAAGACCTAGCAGTATTCATGATCGACCAGGGGATCCTACCCGACGAGGGAGCATGGAGTGTCGAGCCGGCGAGAGGCCTGCCAGGCGGTAGAGGCCGTGTTAAGGGCGGCGGAGAGCAGTAGGGGAGGAAGCGTAGGCTACACCCCTTACCACGTCTACACCGCCCTGAAACTCTTATCCGAGGAGGACCCCCTGGGCAGGCCCCGTCTACAGAGGCTCCTAGGGCTAGGCGAGGCCCCCGTCAAGACGCTACTACAGAGGCTAGAGGCCCTAGGCCTCGCCGCCAAGGCCGGAAAAGGGAGGGGACACACCGCAACCGAGAAGGGCCGAAGCCTCTATAGACAAGTAGAGGAGGCTGTCCGCCTCTACAGGGTCAGGACAACGCCCCTGGGCGAGGCTATAGTCATCGTGACACCAGTCCTCGAGCCTGTGAGGGACCTCGTGGGTGTGTATAGGGTTAGGGACTACCTGGTCGCCGAGAACTGTAGGCTATGTATTGTAGGCGGCGTGGACAACGGGGTCCCTCAGTACCCGGGGCTGCCCGAGGAGGAAGCCGGGGAGCTGCGCGGCCTAGACCCCGGGGTGGCGCGTGGAGTCGTAGTTGTGGTCCCCCGAGAGTGCGTAGCGAAGGCCTTCACGGGAGTGCTGAGGCTCATCTCCGCAGAGTACTGTAGGTGATACCTGGGGGTCCCTCCCTAGTATATTCCCGGGCCAAGAGACTCCTCCGGGTGCGGTTTAGTGGAGGATGTCACAGACACAGTGAGACGTATCCTAGAACAAGCCAGGGAGAAGGGCCGAGGAGGGCCTCGGAGCCGGCTTGTCGACGCGATAATGGTCCTACTACTCTCTAGGCCCATGAGGAGCAGTGAGATGGCGGCTGTCCTGGGGTATGAGGCGAAGTACATCTCAAGCTACCTCTCGTACTGGAAGGCTAGGGGGTTCGTGGAGTACGTCAACGGCTACTGGAGCCTGACCCCCCAGGGGGAGGAGTACGCGGAGAAGGTGCTGGAGAGGGAGACTGCAGAGGACGTTGACAAGATGGCTAGCATTGCTAGACGTATCTTGTCCACTTATCCTGTTAAGGATACAATAAACCACAAAGAAAAGGAGGGCAAGAGGGGAGGGGGGAGTGGTTCCTTGTCGTTTATTGCACCTCGAATAGGTAAAGGCCACAATGAACTACAAGAGAGGGTGCAGAGGGCTAAATGCATACTAGAGGTGTATAAGGATGACCTAGACGAGGAGGAGCTAGAAGTCCTCTCAAGCCTACTCTCACACTATACAAAGTGGGGGAGCACCTACATCTACCTGGACAACTTAGCGGACGTAATGGAAGCAGACTACCACTGGCTCCTACGCATAGCTAGGAGGCTGCAGAGCAAGGGCATTATCTATATCTACACGGATCCAAGGCTTGGTGTGAGGATCGGGCTGACAAAGAACATGAAGGAGACTCTCAAATCCTGTACTGGAGACCACTAGCAACATACATACTACTATACACCAGTCGTATTATGGCGTGTCAAGAATCTTCGGCCACATACTATGGTGAGCATGTAATCTAGTTGTTTGCATATTGACCGGTGATATTACCCGAGGGACCCCAGGGTGGGAGACAATAATACCCAGACCCAACCCGTATAGTATGTTTACTAACTTCTAGAAGGGCGAGATATACGCGTCCTCCTCTAGGGCAATAGCAGGGTTCAAGACGTTAGTACTGTCCAAACCCAAAGGACCCCGAAAAGGGCCATTAAGATGAATGTGAACGGTGCCATGACAATATACCTATAGAAGGGGGTTGGAGTAGTATAATAGCCCTGATAGATTGTGACGTACAAGCGATAGTCGAGGGCTACTATAGCAAGGCCCACAACTGCAAAAAGGAGGGAGGATCTAATCATCCTCTTACCTCCCACCAGGAGGGGGACAAGGGAGTACAGCACTAGCCCGCCTCCCAGGCTATATAGCATGGACTCTAAGCCAGCCCAGACACCATAAGGAGCGTCTATCTGGGAGGCTATGTAGGCCCCGAAGAGCGACGCCGCTAGGAGGAGCAAGTACACGATATTAGCTATGAAGTTCCTTGACAACCCGCCCCGCCGCATTAAACTAGAGCTCACAGGAGTAATATTGATAGCCCGGGGCTCCTAGAGGTAATCGGTTATACGAGTCCTCCTATGCCTCCCGCCGGGCAGGGTAAGGCTGCGCGAAGCCATCTGGGTGTAGTTGTCTAGGTGTTTCGAGGCGTAGCTAGCAGCCTCAGCGATATCGCTGGCTACTAGCACGGGTCCTTGGGCCATAGCCCTTCTCACTGTCTCCCTTATGTGCCAGTTGCCCACGGGAGCATAGTATGAGGGGGTTACTTCCCTTAGTATCACCACGTCGGCCCTCCTACCCCTTCTCGCCAGATACTCCAGCACAGCTATCTTTGCAGCCGAGAAACCACCGTCTTCAAGGTTCCTCCGGCCCAGGGGGTCCTCCTCGACGCGGACTATAACGGGGTCCCTCGCGTTCCTGGTCCATAGGGTCTGGGGCTGCCATGCCTCGATCCACTCGAAGGTCCCGGGCCCCGGCTGGAGTATTATGATGAACCTGTTGCCCAGGTATTCCCCCCTGTAGACTTCTATCGAGTCTATCTCCGGCTTGTCGCTTAGCAGTCCCCTCAGGGTCCTTGATAGGGCCTCGTCCACGGCTGTGATGGCCCATCTTGTGGGGACTATCCTCCTCTGCTTTAGCCTCCCCAGGAAGCCAGCCGCCATGAGCCTCTGTATCTCGTATATGTCAACGCCTCTAGTGTAGAGCTCGCTGATCGCGGTTGTAGCAGGCGCGTCATCCCATATGGCTTTCTCCACGGGCCGCGGTAGCCTAGGGTCCCCTGAGATCTTAATCTTCTCGGCTGGCGCTGAGGGTCCCCTTGGCTTGCTTATTCCGTCGAAGGAGAGGCGGGGTATCGGGGGCTTGGCCAGCTTGACCTCCGAGTCTACGGGCTCCGATGATATGGCCGCCAGGCCTATCTCTGTCTCGTAGAGCCTGTAGGGGTCCCTCACGGGGAGGGTTATGCTGGCTGAGAGGAGCTCGCCCCGGAGGGATATTATCCGGGCTAGGGGCTCCCTCCTATCGGCCCACTCGGCGGGGGCTTCATGGTAGCGGGCTTCCTCACCGTAGACCCGTGGCGGTACTAGAAAATAGACCCTTACGTTGGGGTAGCCGGCTTCCCCCACGAGTATACCGGGCGGGGTGGCCCCCTCAACGAGGGTCCCCTTGGTTTTAGCGGCGGCCGATACCTGGGCTCTGAAGGCTTCTAGGATTGGGCATTTAGGGAGCCCGCATAGTCTCTTATAGCCCTTGCACCTTGCGCATAATTCAGGCGGTATCCGTGGCAAGCCGTTACACCCTGAGGGACCCCCTAAGCCGCCACAATAGATAGGGTTGCATTCGCCCGGCTAATCTCCTTCTGCCTCTTCGAGTTCCCTGAAGCCCGCCTCGCTCAATAGCTTTAGGATCTCTTCTTCGTCCCTGGCATCCTCGCCTGGCTCCTTGAAGTATTTCACGAGGACTATGTCCCCCTTTTTCAGCGTGTAGTTGGAGGGCACTGGGACTATCCACTTGTTGCCTCTCCTCACGGCTAGTATCTCTACGCCCCAGTCCGATAGCCCTAGGGCGTTCAAGGGCGTGCCGTCCAGTTTACCGGTCACCTGTAGCCTTGCGTATCCCTCCTCCGCTTCCTCAACGGCTTCGCCCAGGAACTCCGAGTATTCATAGTACTCGGGGGACAGGACTATCCTGGCTATGAAGACCGCTGCATCGGCCAGCGTCTCCATGGCGTTTGCGAATATGCTTAGGCTGACGCTCTCCCTCGATCTCAGTGGTATCACCGTCACGTAGCTGTCTTCCAGGACCTTCAGGTATAGAGTATCTATCCCGGTTTCCAGGTCGAGTATGAGGTTTGCCAGGCTTTTATCTACGTAGATCAATGCGTGGAATGACATCTCTAGCATGAGTTTACCGAGGTTCTTCAGCTTCAAGAGGTTACTAGCTAGCTCGTCCCCTGCTAGAGCGGCCGTGACGAGCTCCGTTCCCCCCAGGGGGGACCTCTCAGGGGGTTTCTGCAACTGCCTAGCTACTTGTGCCACCTCCTCCGGGGTCCCACGGACTACTACCAGGTCTCCCTCCTGGATCTCCTCTTTTTCGGGTGCTAGTATGTAGCTGTCGCCCCTCCTCACTAGTAGTATGTCAACATTACCCTCTAGTTTCGACACGGTATTCGAGGATTGGATGAGGCTTATCACCTCCCCGCAGCAGTTAACCACTCCCTTCACGTACTCGTGTATGGGGTAGTCTCTTATGACGAGGCCTGCCAGATCTCCCGCGGCGTCTGTTATCCTGTCGAAGGCCCTCGCTATCTCGGTTATAGCTACTGCTAAGCCTGTTTGCTCTGGGCTCCTCACGGCTAGGCTGGCCTTAGCAGCCAGGTCTCTGACCACCTGGTCGATCCTGTCCTCTATCTGTAGGACCTCCATTGCGGCTATCTTGTTCCCGCTTGCTAGGCTGTAGAGCGCCAGGTCGACGGCGATGCTGGAATAGTATTTAGCCTCCTTGATATATTCCTTTACACTAGCGCTTCCAGCCAATACACCTAATCCCTCCCTTTGAGGGCGTAGAGTATTATGCCTGCCTCGGCGAGGGGGCCTAGTCTACCCCCCTCGATTCCCTTCAAGTAGATGGGCCTCCCTAGGCGGGCTTCTTGTATCGAGAAGTCGGGGTCCGAGCCTGAGAAGGCTATGAGTATCCTTCCCTCTAGACGCGGGGGCTTCGCCGGGTCTAGGTGCTCCTCAGAGTAATCCTTGGTGACAATGAAGATTTGGTCTGGTTTGAGCAACTCGACGGCGTCAGAGAGCTCTGGAAGCACTATGAGCCTCTTATTCTCGCGTAAGGCGATCCTCATGGCTTCCGGGATTCCCGACTGGGCGGCTCCCCCGTAAGCCTTGGTAACTATGAGGGTGTCATAGCCTAGGCTATACACCAGCCTAGCCATGTCAACTACGCGTTGTACACTGCTGACGTTGTGGATGACCGGTATTACCTCCACGGTATAGCCCCTCACTACCTCCTGTCGAGCTCCCGGGTTATAGCCTCTGCTATGGCCTTCGCCAGGGGAGGGGGTACTGCCTCCCCGACCATGTCATATTGGGCGTCGCGGCTTCCAGTAAAGATGTGGTAGTCTGGGAACCCCATTAGCCTGGCCTGCTCTCTCACGGTCAGGAGTCTATCCTCATAGGGGTGTATGAAGCGGGAGCTCCCCATCACTGTAGGCGCTACTCCCCGGGGGTCAAGCCTAATGTAGTTAGGGAGCTTCCTCCCACCGGCGCCAGTATACTTGATGAGGGACTCGCCCCATCTGAGTCTAGCTAGCCTCTTAGAGTATCTCTTCGAGATCCTGAGTGGAGCCTCGTGGTTGAAGGGATACGGAGCCCCTGGTGGTGGTAGACCCCTCAGGGCCTCCTCGACACTCGGGGCCCTCCTCTTCTTCGGCTCGATCCTGATATTTGACACAAAGACCCTGACTCTATGGCTGGGGGTCCCATAGTCTTCGGCCTTCAGCACGTTGAAGTAAACGCTTCGGTAGCCGCGTGTAGCCAGTTCTCTGCGTATAGCGGCTTGTATTGGATGCTCCAGTATCCCGGCGACGTTTTCTATGACGAATATAGCTGGTCTCACTTCTCCAATTATCCGGATGGCATGCAGGAATAGCTGGCCTGCGGGATCCCTATAGAGTCTATCCAGGGGATTCCTTTGCCTCCTCGGATTGGCTCCGGTGAATGGCTCGCATGGAGGGCTAGCTATGATAACACTGACATCTCCTCTACCATAACCGGTGTAATCCCTTATGAGGGCGGCATTGACTTCCTTGATGTCATCCGCTATAAAGTATGCCCCCGGAAAGTTCAGCTTGTAAGTCTTCGCAGCCGGAGGGAAGTTATCTACACCCACAACCGGCCTATAACCGGCCTCCTCGAACCCTCTAGCGAATCCCCCGGCGCCTGAGAAGAGGTCAAGGAGCTCGTAGTAGTTCCTCATCCCGTTTTATCTCCTCCTCGAGCCTGGCGATGACCCTGCGGAGCAACTCCTTGATCTTAGTGTTATCCTCTTCTACCAGGATCGAGTTGCACCGGGGACACGTGAATTCGTACTCGAAGGCCTCTTCAAAGGTGTAGCGTGCTCCATCCCTAGGGCATCTGAAGAACGTGTTGTTCTCCTCGTACTCTAGCCTCTGCCTCAGCCTCTCCAGGACCTGTATCTTCCTCCAGTATAGGCTCATGTTTATCCCGGAGAAATCGATATACCAGTAATACCGTGTAGCGCCAGTCGCTGGATGCCTGCCCCTCCTATAGGCTACCATGCGTAGGGAGTAGAACAGCCGGAGGATATTCCTTATCTCTCCCTGTCTTAACCCTGTGTGTTCAGATAGCTCCTCGTCACTCAACCCCTTCCCATCGGTTGAAGATAGTAGCGTTGTGAATATCTTGACGGTGTTCTCTGGGTTGAGGTTCGACTTCCTCGCTAGCTTTTTTATGAACCTATATAATGCCTCTGTCTTGGCTTTACTATCCGCATTTGACACCTCCAGTCACCGTTTTCCCCTTATCGCTAGGTATTATCTGGGCTCGCGCCCCGGTGAATACATTATATAGCTCCCGGCCCCTATATAGCCTATCCAAGAAGACGGCTAGAGCAGCAACCTCGCTGTGAGGCTGGTTGCCTATAGCTACGTTATAGTCTGCTATATCATAGTAGTATCTCTCAACCTTTTCAGCGCCCACTATAATTAGCTTGGGCTTCGCGCTAACCCGTATAGAGTCTATCACGTCGTCTAGGGGAATCCCATACATCGTGAGGTGTATTATCTCTCCCCCCTTATCCTTCCATCTTTTCGCATAGCTCTTCCCATTCACTCCACACTCGTAGTGGACACTGCCACCCCAGCACCGGGATACTCTCTCTAAGCCACGCTCTATGCCTTCATCGCACACTCCCTCTAGGACGAACCCATTGGCACCGAAAGCCCTGGCAACGAGTGCTACATGGGTGGTTACCCGCTTATCTCTAGCAGGCCTATGCCCAAGGCGTAGTACGTAGACTCTACGATAGGGGTCCCAGGGCCCTGACAGTCTTTCCTGCAATCAGTGCCACCCTCTTGAGCAGGTCTCTCAAACCTTCTCTCGTCCTAGCCGACACGGGTACTACAGGCGTGTGTGGAACGTATTCGTTTATCGCGTCTTCGACTAGCTTTATCTTGTGTACACGCTCGTAGTCCTTGAGCAAGTCCACTTTGTTGGCAGCTACTATCAGACGGCCGTCTAAGCCAGCTGCTCCTATGTTGGCTAGGGTGTCAAGGCCCGCCTCAACCTTGTCGATGATATCCCTATCGGTTTCCGCCACATCGACTACAAAGACTATTACATCAGAGTAGGCGACTTCTTCGAGCGTAGACTTGAAGGCTTCTATTATCTCATGGGGGACCTTCCTAATAAAACCAACTGTGTCTACGAAGACAATCTTAACTCCCTCGGCGACAATGGCTTTGTGCTTAGGGTGTAGTGTGGTGAAATACTCCTCTCCCGTGGGCTTAGTCTCGCCGGTCAAGGCGTTGAAGAGAGTGGTTTTCCCGGCACTGGCATACCCCACTAGGGAGGCGTGGGCCATGCCAAGCCGTCGTCTCCTCTCAAAATAGTCGACTCTCCTTTTCCTTATCTCGTCGAGCTGCCGCCTTATCCTGGCTAGTTTCCTCTCTAGACTATACCTGTACTTGTCGATGGCGTACTCGCCGGGACCTAGGAAGCCGGGGTCCTCTCCCATCCTCGCCCTCCTGACGTATTCCCGGAGGAGAGGGAGCTGATGTTTTATTCGGGCTGCCTCTATCTGCAGTTGCGCTTCACGGGATCCTGCGTGTCTCCAGAAGATCTCCAGTATAAGTGACACTCTATCGACTACTCTCTTCCGTGTAGCCTTTTGCAGCTGGTATATAGTCGTCGGAGGGGGTTCTGCATAGATAATTATCGTGTCGATCCCATTCTCCTCGGCCTCTATGGCTATTTTTTCTATGAGGCCTCTTCCCAGCCTCCTCGGGTTCCTTAGTTTTACTATGCTCTTGACTCTATAGCCAGCTGTTTGTGCAAGAGATAACGCTTCTTCCAGGTAGGCGATATCTTTCCTTGGAATTAGGAGTATGGCCTCCTCTATAGAGCTAGTCTTCGTCTTTCCTGACAATAACTACATCACCTAGAGTGAGGGTCCCCGGCTCCTGTTTGTAGTCCTCTTCTTCGCTGACTTCTGTGGGTTCCAGTATTTTTATCTTCAAGAGATTCTCTATTTTCCTGGCCAGGTTTATCGAGGGCTTCATTTTACCGGATTCTATCTTTCGGAGCATCGCCTCGCTTATCCTTAGCTTTTGAGCTAGCACCGCCATGGTCCAACCCTTCGCTTCCCTGGCCCTCCTTATTCTGTCATAATAGTCTTCTACTATGTCGAACTGGTCTAGGGGAACCCTTTTGCTGGATACTCTCTTGACAGGCGCTGGCCTCTTCCTGGTAGGGTTCTTAGAGGGCTCTCTTAGGAGAACTGCTCTCCCGCTCTTGGCCAGCTTCATATAGCAGCTCGCACACAGGACCATTTCCACGCCGTCGACGACTGCTCGGTAGGGCCTACCAGCGATCCTGGATCCACACATCTCGCAGTACAGTACCTCTCCTGTCCGAGCCACTGACCAGCGCCTCCCCAGGGTCAAACTAGGTTATCTATCCGGACTTAATACAGTTCGCGTATTACTACGGAATACTATGGTATCTTCCGGATATATACGGGACGGCGAGCTAGTTCCTCACGTTATAAAGGTTCATGGACCAACGGTATAACATGGTGGAGATGGGGCTTGTCGCTAAGTGCTAGTGGTAGGAGGCACTTCGACGACGTAGAGGAGGAGGTGCGATTCCTGCGCGAGAGAGTCAAGCACTTGATCCAGATAAAGATGAGCCTAGAGCAAGATCTTGAGAGGTATAGGAGAGAGATTGAAAAGCTGATGAGTCCGCCCCATATAGAGGCCACCGTCATAGAAGTTCTAGACGATGACTCCGTCGTGGTCAAAAGCACTACGGGCCCGAACCTTATAGTCAAAGTCTCCAACGGTATAGAGCCGAGAACCCTGAGGCCTGGAATGAGGGTCGCGCTAAACAACAGGGGCTCGACGATAGTGAGAGTCCTACCGAACAGTGTAGACCCCATGGTCAAGGCTATGGAAGTTATCGAGAGGCCTAACGTCACCTTCAAGGATGTAGGAGGTCTCGGCGACCAGATAAGGGAGCTCCAGGAGGTCGTAGTCCTACCCCTGGTTAAACCCGAATTGTTCAAGGAGGTCGGGATAGAGCCCCCTAAGGGCGTTCTCCTATATGGTCCCCCGGGCACCGGTAAGACCCTGCTCGCCAAGGCAGTCGCTAGGGCCTCTAACGCTAGGTTCATTAGAGTTGTGGCGAGCGAGTTCGTGAACAAGTTTATAGGCGAGGGGGCTAGGCTGGTCCGCGAGGTGTTTAGATACGCCCGCGACAATAGCCCGGCCATCATATTCATAGACGAGATAGACGCTATAGGGTCTAGAAGAGCAGATCTAGGCACCAGCGGGGACAGGGAGGTCCAGAGGACGCTTCTCCAACTGCTAGCGGAGCTAGACGGCTTCGAACCCCTGTCCAACGTTAAGGTGATAGCTGCAACGAACAGATTAGACCTACTCGATCCGGCTTTACTAAGGCCGGGCCGGTTCGATAGGATAATCGAGGTACCACTACCCGGTAAGCAGGCCAGGCTGGAGATATTTAAGGTACACATGAGGAAGGTTAAGCTTGCCAGGAACGTAGACCTCGAACTACTTGCTAGCCTGACAGAGGGCTTTAGCGGGGCAGATATAAAAGCGGTCGTAACCGAAGCAGGCTACTACGCTATTAGGAGTGGGAGAAAGAGGATTACCATGGAGGACCTACTCAAGGCAATAGACAAGGTGAGGGAGAGAATGGGTTCGAACAATTCTGGGGTTTCAATAACTCAACACTATTAGCCCCTCCCCCCATCCCCTCCCGTGGGTACTGGTGTTGAGGAGGAAAGCCTCACGAGATGAGATAGAGGTCCTCAGGGCTATAGCAGCATTCCAATGGGACTGGAATGTGGCGTTCTCTCTCTTCCCTGAAGGCGAGGAGTTCTCCGTTGATATTAGAAGAGGTAGGGTGCGATACGTTATACTAGAGGGGCGAGTCTATCTGACCCTAAGACCTAACGATGGCCTTTTCTCCGTATCGATACCCGCCGCTGAGAGGATAGTCTCGTCAACTGTCCCGCCCCGCTTCCGGTTAGTGGTCAGGGGGGATAGGGAAATTAGGGGGAGTATTCTAGCCAGGGATATCGTTGGCATCGATCCGGGCCTGAGACCGGGGGACGAGGTGGTGATTGTCGATAAGGAGGATTCTCTTATTGGGGTCGGCAGGCTCAGAGTGCCTGTTAATATGATGGAAGGCCTTGTATACGGCGAGGTTGCCAGGGTTAGATCTAGGGTGTGAGAGGAGTGTCCGTAGAAGTAGTAGTTGATGTGGATAGGAGAGAGTTAGAGGGCGCCGTATTCGTAACCGGTTTCCGCGGATTTGGTATGGTAGGCTATCTTGTCTCGAAGTATCTTGCTTTATTGATGGGTGGGAAGAAGATCGGGTACATACTTACTGAGTCTATGCCCCCCGTAGTCCTCATCGAAGACGACGGGCCGGGGTATCCCTACGATATCTACCTAGTTGAGGATCCGAGGACCGTGATAGTGGTCAATAGAGCGTTACCAGAGAGAGAGCATACCGACGAGTACATCTGGGGGTTGAGCGAGTGGGTTAGCAGGTTCAAGCCTAGAGTAGCGGTCTTGGTCGGTGGATTGAGAGTCGAGTATAGACCCGAGGGAGAAGAGCACGGCTATAGATACATAGCCAACAAGTTCTATCGCGGACCAGAGCTAGAAGCGCCGTCTATGGAGACGGGGTTAGGAGTTATGGGTCCCCTAGCCCTCCTCTATATGCACCTAGACTATTTCCAAGTACCAGCGACTATAGTACTGCCCTATACCACCGCCGAGGAAGCAGATTGGACTGCGGCCGCCTTCGGCGTCAAGCTAGTGGCCAAGAAATTCTTAGGAAGAGATGTCGATGTAAAGAGTCTTGAGGACATGGGCGTGAAACAAAGAGAACTTGTGGAGCAGTTAATGCGGATGATAGAGGAGGAGTCCCGGAGAGGCGAGGACAAAGAGAGGCCTGGGATCTACATGTAGCTAAACAATAGCGCTATAGAATAATAGCTCTTCTTATACGGCGGGATGCTTCGGATCTCCAGCCCACGCCATCCTCAACCACGATTTTAGAATCGTTATAATATTTTTTAATAATTTTTATAATGTAGTTTATCATGTCATCAACAACCTCAAGAGGCAGCGTTCTCTCGGGATAATTGAAATGAATTGTGGGATACACCCCGCACAGCTCCTCCGGGACTAGGCCAAGATACGGGGTGTAGTACAGGACTAGAACCCCCCTATCGATGCCGGACGGCCTTGGGCAATCCTCCGGCTTGGGAGGATAAGGCTTCAAGACTATCACAGGCGCCTTCCTACCCTGCAGGTAAGCTTCGATCTTTCTCCTATAGGCTCTGATTTTAGGCCTCCATGTTGACTCCTCATTGTACAGTCGTAGCCCCCTTACTATTCCCTTGACATAGGGTGTCCCAGGCTCCAGCAGATCTGTCTTGTCCTTAAGTGCTCTAAGGGCCTCGTAAGCAGAGGGGTGTCTTCTTGAGAGTTCTTCGAGGTACTCCCACAGCCTACCCTCTTTTATAGCCTGTTTTACTCGTTCTATCGTCTTCCGGATCACATGCAAGTTGTGTATAGCCAATAGCCGGGTCCTCTCCCTCTTGTCCATTTCCATCAATTCTCTTGGGGAGTATCTGGTGCAGACGGGGCAATTGCATGGGAAGTATTCTAGGCGGTCCAGCTTCTCTACACCATACTCCGTTATGTACCTATCGTCTCTAGCGTAGAGGATGTAGCTAGCGCTATCGAATGTGTCGACACCGAGTGCAGCAGCCAGAGCTATGACCAGGGGGTGCCCAGCCCCGAATAAATGAACAGGCTTGCCTCCGGGGAGTAGTCTCTTAGCCGAGTAGATTGTTTTGATGACTGTTAGGTAGTCATAGCTCTCCATATGCTCGGTTAGCCCTCCTATCCCCAGCATGCCATAGTGTATAGATAGTTCCCTTGCGTGCTTAGAACTCTCCTCTATTAGATCACTATAACCAGCCCCTTGGACTGGTAAGACCCACACTTGCTCGGTATCCTTTATCAGTTCAACCGCTTCTCTCGCCCTCTGTATTGTTTTCTCAACGCTCTGCTTAGCACTATCATAGTCTGTCTTGCCGGTTGGGACGTCCAGGATCACACCTATATCCGTTGATATGTCTACTTGGTACTTTATTATGGTTTCCTGGTCGACGTCTACATCGCCATACTCAAGCATCTGATATGCTCCGGAGTCGGTCATAACCACTCCGTCGAAGCCAATCACACCATGTATACTTTTTTTGACCGCCTCCTCGCCGAACCTCTTGAAGGTCAAGTAAGCATTTGTTATCACTTGATTGAAGCCGATCTCTTTTACTTTGCTGGGGGCAATCTCCTGCCTATATACATCTATAACAGGCAAGAATGCAGGAGTTTCAATAACTCCACTCTTAGTATGTAGCTTCCCAATGCGCCCATGAAGGTCCGTTTCCTTTATCTCGAAAACGCCGGGGACCCTGTTCATTCCCCGACTCCCTTCTTCCTTAGGTACTCCCTGTAGAGAGTGTAGATCTTTTGGGCTAGGGGACCGCTACCCTCAACACCATCTTTCGACACCTTCACACTCCTCGAAACCTCGACTATGTTCAAGTCTTCGTAAACCCTCACCTGATGCAGTGCTATTCCCCCATAGCGTACTAGGAAGTCAGCGAACTCCCTGGCATCAAATATGGCGGTCTCCTCGACTCTGATCTCAGCCAAGTTGTGCCCGGCTATAAGGATTATTGGATGTTTATTACCCTTGGCGTCTTCCGCGTTAGTTAACACAATACTTAGAGAGGATTGATCGAAGCCATAGAGAGTACCCTTATACGTGTTACCCTTCATGGTATGGACTATAACGCTCTTTCCCAGGAGGGCGTTTAGACGCGCCACAAACCTTCTGGAGGCCTCCCCTACAAGTGCCATTTTTACCCCCAACACGACAACGTAAAGGGCTGGGTTTAATAGAGTTAGGCGGGTGTCGTGTGATGGGTTCACCGGCTAAGAAGCTGACCGTGACCGTCGAGGGGATCGAGCCAGGCAAACTGAGAGGACAGAGGATCGCCAAGGCTGGGAGTCGTAGGGCCCATGTGGAATTCGACTTGATAGGGGATACTATTACAGTTTCGGAGGGAGACAAGATCGTATTCGAGTTTTACACGTCGAAGCCCTCTAGTCTAGATAAGTTCATTTTCTGTGGACAGGGATATGTCACGTCAAAGCTTGAAGATGACTTCACGTTGTTCTCCGTCTGGGGTATACTCTTTAAGTTTAAACCTAGCCTGGGCCTAGAACCGGAGACGAAGTACTACCTGTGCATTAGGAGGATTAAGTGAAGGGGAGTAATTGTAAACTCATGCTATATGTATTAGTACCGGGCTCCTCCCCCACCCCTAGTATAACCTAGAATTTTCCTATGTGGGGATTGATGGATCCTGCAGATATTCCTAGATGGATTAGAATCATACCGGGCCTCGTGGGGCTAGTCTTACTGTTGAAGACGGCAGGCTTTTCCCTAGCCGTATACGAGTACAAAGACCCATTCATATCAATATATTTATTCATATTCATATTTATATTGTTATTAATTAAAAATAGAAAACTTCTGGTTAAGAGGACATTCTCAGACTCCCTCGAAGTATGTAGGTCGTATGCCGTTAAAGCTAGAGAGCCCGAGACGGCTAGTAACATAGTAGAGGTTATTAAGGAACGTGCTAAACGCGGATATTCAGGCTATATTCTGCTATCGCTTTTTGATAAAAACAATGATGGGTCGACGCGCCTACTGCTCTGCGGGAGGAAAGAGTTGCTCGATCGCGAGGTAGAGATATTTGAGACCATAATAGCAGCCCTAGTCAAAGGAGCTAGACTCGAATTTAGAGGAGAAATGGACGCCAGACCGATACTCGACTTATTCGTGGCAGATAACTCCTCAGATAGTGGTTTATACATTCACTATCTCACGGATATAAGAGAATCCTCCCGGAGAGATGGAGAGAAGAGAATCTATCTAGGCGAGACAATAGAGACTCCTTTACCGGAACCCGTCTACTTGACTATGGAAGACTTGGAGGGTCACATCGGTATATATGGCTCGACGGGTAGCGGTAAGTCGACCACTCTCCGGATCATAACCGATCAAGCAGCTAAGTTTGGCTGGAAGAGTATAGTGGTAGACTGGACGGGAGAGCACTCACTCGGAAGCAGGCATAGGGTTGCTAGAGCTGATAGGGGCGATTTTCCCGTTCCACTAGTTAAGATGACATTCACTCGTGAAGGAAGAAGAATGCTGGTGGACATTCTAGCGTCGAGTCTCGGCTTATCAGATCCCCAGGCTTATCTACTAGGTAGGATACTGGATTCGCCGGTGTCTAGCGCACTAGAGTTGCTATCTAGGATAGATTCGTGGCCCGAGGAGTCGGGATGGGATAGAGAGGTTAAGAGGGGGCTGAGGAGGAGGCTCGCTATTCTAACGGATATAGAGAATGCTTTGCAGGGGGACTTAATCTTAGAGGATAACTATATTGTCGTCGATGTCTCTTCCATTAAAAGTCCTAGGGCTAGGAGGGTCTACGCGCTATCCCTACTCTCGTATCTCTACCTCTATATAAGGGAGAAGAGGATAGATGTGCTAGTCGCGGTCGATGAAGCCCATAATCTATTTAATGGCGACTCTAGTCTCTTCGAGGAACTCCTCTCTGAGGCCAGGAAATTCGGGCTCCACGTAATCTACGCGACACAGGCTCCAAGCATGGTCCCTGATAGAGTATTTCTCAACACGAATACCAAGATAGTGCACGCTCTTAGATCCCAGAGGGACAAGCAGACAATCCAGGCGGCCATGGGTCTCGGCGACGATAAAGTTCATTTACTGGATAAACTCGTCAGGGGCGAGGCACTAGTCCAGGCGCCCTCCATACCCGAACCTGTACTTGTCAAAGTCAAGCCTTTCAATCCATTTCGAGATGTAGTCTATGAGGGACGGATCCATCTCTAGCCAGTCCACGTTTATCCCGGTCCTCCACTCGATGAGATCCTCTGTGATCTCTTCCACCACCTGCCGTGCACCTTTACCCGTGGTATCCACTTCTATAACCGAGTGCTCATAGTCGAGCAGTTCGTTAGCTACCTCGTTGAAAGCCTCTGCCAAGCAGTTCTCTATTATCTTATCTGGAGGCCAGTTCCTAGCATTTTCCAGCCTCTTACATAGTTCAAGGGGGTGTACTCTGAGTAGCACGATAATGGCTGTATACTCGTCTAACCCGTTTTCAAGCCACAGGGACGGATATGTTGTTTCAAGTATTATGCATTCGCCGCTTCTAACAAGTTCCCTTACAGCTTGTCCTATTCTACTCGGTTGTACAATGTTGGTTTCTCTCCCAGTAGGATCTCTCTCGGCTAGACCTAAGTCTCGAAGGAACCTGGAAGAGTCGACGTGAATACAATTGAAGGCCTCGCCTAGTAAGGGTGCTATCGAGCTTTTTCCCGTCCCAGGCGTTCCTGAGAGCAGTATTATTGGGCGCGTGACTAGACACCCATTATAGCGAAAAAGGTGAACGTAGATAAATATATTAAGAAATTAAGTGTTGTGTTCTTCTCCAGCGATCGTGTTATTTCTACTTCTTGCCGCCCTTCTCTTCCTCCTTGGTTTTCCTGGCTGCTATCACGTCGTCGATCCTGAGTATCATTGTAGCCACTTCTGTTCCAGCCTTGATGGCGTTTGCCTTAACTCTTAGGGGCTCAATGACGCCCTTCTCCATCATGTCAACTATTTCCCCTGTTTCGACGTCTAGGCCTGCCCACTTCTGTCCTTTTTCGTGGGCGCTCCTCAGCTTCATTAGTATCTCTATTGTGTCGAGGCCAGCGTTGTAGGCTAGAGTCTGTGGTAGCGCCTCTAGGGCTCTTATGAAAGCCTCTATTGCTAGTGTCTTCTTCCCGGCTACGGTCTTTGCGTACTCTCTCAGCCGTTTTGAGATCTCTGCCTCTACTGCTCCCCCGCCAGCGACGATCTTTCCGTCCATTACTGCATCTGCTACAGCACTCAGAGCGTCATGCAAAGCTCTGTCAGCTTCTTCGACGAGTCTCTCGAATCCAGCCCTTATGAGTATTGTTACGCTTTTTGGGTTCTTTGCTCCTTCTATGAATATCATTTTGTCTTCTCCTACTCTTTTTTCTTCTACTAGCTCCGCATAACCCAGGTCTTCGGGTGTAATATCGTCGATATTCGTTACTATTTTTGCTCCTGTTGCCTTGGCTATTTTTTCTATGTCGCTCCTCTTCACCCTCCTCACAGCCATAATACCCTTCTTAGCGAGGAAGTGCTGAGCAACCTCATCAATACCCTTCTGAGTAACAACAACACTAGCACCAGTAGCAG